>JAFGLL010000002.1 GCA_016928095.1 Thermoplasmatota archaeon | reverse complement strand
GGCAATGTCCGTAACTGTCCTCTGTGCGGTTCTGAGGTGGTGGTTGCGGAGGGTGTGTCGCAGACGGAGTGTCCGTTATGCGGCGAGATGATGAACCTTTGACCTGTTGTACGTGAAAAGTATCGGCGATCGACGTTATGCCGCTTTCAATGTGAGGGGGGGAGCCTCCCTGGTCATCATCTCCTGTTAGCAAACAGTAGACAGGTAGGGCATCAATATATGCTCGGGTCTTCGTGAAAGAGACCATGCTTTATACTCAGATTATAAATCCGAAGCCGTCCATTATCTGATACTTCCTCAGGGGTGCTCGAATGGAAAAGTGTGTGATACTCTGCAGATTGAAGGTCGAGTCGAAGGTTGGAAACATGTACGATCAGACCAAGACCATTGCGATCGGTCCTTTTGACGATCATGAGACAGCTGGGGAGTTCATGCGGGAGTTCATGGACAGCGAGGACAAGGTCCGGGAATGTCTCGGCGTATTTTACAATGAAGAGATGGGCCAATTCCACGGGTGGGAGGTGGTAGACATGGTGATGAAGGATTATATTGCGGTCGATTGGGAGGACCATGACAAAGCCATGAGGTCGCATCAGGAGAGAGGGGCCAACGATTACTGAGCGTAGATCAAAAAGGTAAGACATAGACCATTATGGCATCCAGGGTCGATCGGTCGTGAGTCCATAGCGATCGAGCGATGGCAAATTATAGGTAACACAGGCAAATACAAAAATAATCCCAGTCACATCTACCATGGGTTTCAGGTATCTCATACTCGTTCCCATCCCCCCTCGGAGGTGTTGTTCGTGGGACTTTTCGGAAAGAAAAAGGAGATCAGGTTCGAGACCATCCTCATTGAACGTGAGAGGGAAGTGTTCAGACAGCTCGAGAACAAGGGGTGGTCCCTCTGCACGGACCCTTTCCAATTCGACGTTCAGAAGACCCATGATAAGCTTAGAAAGGACGCAATGAAGATGGCCAAGGAACTCCATGCCGAACTTCTTGTAGAGGTCTGGGACCCCGTATACCAGCACATGCACTGGAAAGGCCTCAGGTACTCAGCATGGAGAAGAGCGACACCCGAAGAGATGCTCGAGCGCCAGAAGAAGAAGATGGATAGACCGGACTATTCGGATACCATGGGGTCCCTCGATAACATCGCCATGAAGCTGGAGCAGAAGAAGCTGAAGGTGGACCGGCAAGAGCTGGAACAGTATGATTCTGTCCTCACCGCCGAACCCTCCCAGATCGAGGGAGAGGTCTACGGGGACTCGGAAGAGGATATGGGCATGGTAACGGAACATATTGATACGGTCTCCACCCAGAACCCTTACGACATCCAGGGTTCCACGGAAGACGCAGCATTGAGATCCTCCACCCTTGACCATGAAGCGGCCAGTCAGGGACCTGTCTTCGATGGGGAGATGAAATTGGAGACCGGTGACCCAGATTCATCGGACCTCACAGGTGAGATAGACCCCCTTGCCCTGATGATGGAGGCCGCTTCCGTACAGGATACGAAGACCGCGACCATCCCTTCGGAACCAGAGGTCCAGCAGCCGGTTCCGCGGGTACTCTCTCATCTGTCACCCCCGCCCCCCATGCCTCAATTACCCCCAGTGCCGTCCGGCCTTACCCCCCAGATCGCCGGACTGCCACCATCCCCGGTCCCGCCCAAGGAGGGAATAGAGGAGCTGGAGGATAAGGGTCAGTGATGATCGATGGAAAGGCTTCCTGACCTTTATTTCAAGGGAGACCCACTGAGAGGGGTCGGATCATCAACGGTCGAGGGGGAAGCCTTGGTCCTGAAATGCCCCATAAGTTTCCTTGGAGATGTGGACCCATCCACGGGAATGCTGGAAAAGGATGGGGTACTAACAAATGTCAAGGGACGGGTCTTGTTCTTCAGGGAGGGCGCAGGATCGACGGTCGGCTCCTATGTCATATATAACCTTAAGCTCAACGGATCGGCCCCGATCGCCATGGTCATGCTGAAGGCCGATGCAATTATATCCATCGGTTGCATTCTCGCAGATATTCCGCTCGTTCATCGTGTAGCTTTGGACGATTGGGGGCGTGTGGAGACCGGTGACCACGTGATGGTCGATCCTTCCTCAGGGGAAGTATCTGTCTGGAAACCCGGGTGATCAGGTCAGGGGTGATGTTTGATATGCTTGAGATCCTCAAGGAAATGGTTGTGAACGTGAACCGGAAGATCGAGACCGATGCAAAGGTCCGGGAGCTCGCCAGGGAAAAGGACCGGACGATACTCCTCAAGATAGTGGATGTTGGGTCCTACATCATAGAAGTGAAGGGGGGAAAGGTCCTCGAGCCCAGGGAAGGTACAATGGATGATGCCACGATAGTGGTGAAGACGGACCGCTCGACCTTCGATAAGCTCCTCCAGAAGAAGATGAACCCGCTCATGGCATATGCAACGAAGAAGATCAAGGTCATAGGTCCGATGGATGATGTGATGATATTGAAGGATTTCTTCTGAGATCAACATACAATGTTCGGCCAAAGGATTTATAATGTATCCTCTTATAGAACCAGATACCCATTCTCGTTTGAAGGAGTGATCCCATTGGTAAGGTATGGAGATGGTCGGATAGCGGTCCGAGGAAGCATCCAGGCAATCGTTGTATCAGCATTCCTCCTCTCCACGGTGGTCTTATTGGCGTTCCTGACCATCCAGACCACCGGGACCGGACCGGACGAAGCGGGTGAGCCGCCAGTTGCCCAGGCCGGTGATGACCTGGTGGGCGTTCTTATCAACGATACAGTGATGCTCAACGGGACCGGGTCCACCGATGAGGAGATCGGACTATGCACCTGGGTATGGGAGAGTACCAGCCATCCGGACATTCAGGTCTCTCCGAAGAACTCCTCGACCCCAAAGTTCACGGTTACTGTGGAGGAGACCATCACGTTCCTTTTGACCTTGACCGACCCTTCCGGACAGTTCTCCACCGATACCGTTGATGTGATGGTGGACATAAATGAACCCCCCAGGATCACCATCGCTTCACCGGCCCCATCAGGAAGTGAGGGACCTTTCTATCAAAGGTCGACACCCATCGAGTTCACTGCCAACGGCACCTATGATCCAGAGGGGAGGGATGATCAGCTCGAATACGAGTGGACCTCGAACGTCTCGGGTCAGCTTTCCAACAGAAGATACTTCACCACTGTCTTGACCGACCTCGGATGGCACAGGATCGCCCTCGAGGTCAGGGACCGAAACGGAGGGGTGGCCAGGGATACAATGGACATCAAGGTCAGGGAAGACCCCTTGCCCCCCGTCGCTCGCATAGACGTAAAACCCATGAGGCCGGACCTGAGGTACGGAAAGGCCGAGCCAATAACCCTTGACGCTTCCCGGACCACGGACGGCAACTCGTTCGATACCCATGATACAATGAACTTCACGTGGAGAACGGACAATCCGACGGATGTGGTGCTTGGTTACGGGACGGTCATAACAGTGTCTCTTGTGGAGGGCGCTCATAACATCACCCTTGATGTCGTCGATACGGATGGTTTAACAGGGCAGGAGTGGGTCCATCTGTTCTCGTTCAACTCCCCGCCAGAGGCGATGATAAAGACTGTAGGTATCAAGCTCAGGAACTCCCTGCCGACCTTGAACATCTCCGAGGCAGGCCAGTTCACTGCTGCCTTCTCCTCGGACCCGGACGGGGATGTCCTTCAATACCAATGGGACCTCGGGGACGGGGCGACTACTGTAGGGGAGACCGCTACACATTCCTGGAGCACCTACGGGAATTACAATATCGCTCTCACAGTGGATGATAGATCGGAGGAGAACAATACGGACCAGGTAACGTTCCCTATCTCGATAAACTCGATACCCGTCGCTGTTGCGGACCAGGAGATCCTGGTAGAGGTCGGGTCATCGTTCACGATAACCGCCAACGGTTCCTATGACGAGGACGGAGATCCCCTCTCTTACATGTGGGATCTGGACGGCGATGGAGGCTATGACTCCTCCCGTTTCGATCCCACATGGAAGTTCAGCACCGAAGGGGATCACGAAGTGCGGCTTCGTGTATCGGACGGTTTCGCTTTCTCGGAAACGACCTCCGTGGTCAGTGCCATCTATCCGAACGGTCCGCCGGTCGCATCCATACTGAACGACTTGATCAACGGAGAGGTGCTCGTCCCCCTATCCGATGGGAGGGGCGAGGTGGAACTGGACGCGACCCCCTCCATCGACCCCGATGATGACACTGACGGCAACGGAGAGATCAACGGCAGGGAAGAGAACAATCTCACATATTCCTGGGACCTGGATCCGGGTGAGGACTCGGATGATGACGGAATATCTGACAATGACGTGGACGCCACAGGAAAGAAGGTCAAGGTCAAGGTCACCCAGAGCGGTCTTTCCACGGTGATATTGAAGGCGACCGACCCGAGGGGTCTGTTCGGTACCCTCGAGATCAAGCTCAGAGGGAACCACCCCCCTGATTCACTATCCATCAGGGTAGGTCCAGCCATAAAGGTCCTCACGAGGGCACAGGTGACCTTCACCGGTAGTGCTGATGATGATGACCGAGCGGACCGCAACAAGCTGGAGTACTACTGGGATTTCGGAGATGGGGAGAAGACCACGAGCTCCAACTTCCAGGGAAAGCACACCTATCTCAAAAAGGGGACCTACGAGGTCGAGCTCAGGGTCAGCGATGGACTGATGGGAACTACCACGAGGACCTCTATAATGGTCGTGGACATGGAAACCCCGACGGTTTCCTACCCTGCCAACGGCAGTGAGGTCTCGGGTTCCATATCCCTCTCGGGACGGATAAGGGATGTCAAGGGCTTCGAGGTGGACAAGGTGGAGGTGAAGGAGGGTGCGAAGGATTGGAAGCTGGCGGACGGGACGATCCAGTGGAATTATCTTCTCGACACCACGCAACACAAGAACGGAGACCTTGACATCAGGATACGCTACACCGTATATGATGTTGAGGACATTCAGACAGAGACCCTGATCTCCGTCAAGGTGGTCAATACCACCGAGGGTGGTATGGATTGGACACTGATAGCCATTGGATTTGTGGTGCTCGTGGTGATAATGATAGTTCTCTACCTGCTGTTCAGGCGTAAACCCAGGAATTGGGACGACCTTTTACCCCCTCCCTCTTCCCCCCCTGGTCCCCGGATGCCGCCAATGGTGGCACCGGGAGGGCTCCCCCCGGCAAGGGTGGGCGAGTTGCCAGCCGTTCAGCCCCCCAAGGTCTCCAATGCTCCATCTCAGGCCTCTCCACCGACGGACCAGGTACAAAAGCCCAAGACCATCAGGATCAAGTGCCCTGCATGTTCAAAGGTGTTCAAGGTCACCGATACCGGGGATAGGCCCCTGCATATGACATGCAAACACTGCGGTGCGGCTGGGACCGTGGACCACGTTCCTGGTGGGGATGAGGAACAGAAGGAGCAGGCACCTCCGGAAAAAGCAGGAGAGGAAGAAGAGTTGATCGAACCTGTCCCAATCGTCTGCCCATCCTGCAAGAACCTTTTCGAGCTCGATCAGGTGACAGAGACGGCAAAGTGTCCGTTCTGCGGGGCAGAGGGTGAACTTGATGAGAGCACGATAGCCCTGCTGGAAGAGAAGTTCGGAGGGCGGGAGGAACATACACTTCGATGCCCGAGCTGCGCGGGTACTTTCAAGGTCAAGAGCGGGGACGCGACCATAATCTGTCCCTATTGCGGGGCGAAGGGAAGGGCCTCTGCCTGAGCCGGATCCCCGAGGTCCTATCAGGACTGAACGAAGGTCGCCAGGTGATTCCGATGTCGAACGATGTGATCCGGGTCCCTTTCAAGGCACTGGAGATCTTCATTTCAGATGTACTGAGGAGGTTGGGCGTTCCATGGGAGGATGCCGAGATCTGTGCCGATGTTCTGATCGAGGCGGACCGCAGAGGCATACACTCCCACGGTATCAACCGGTTCAAACCGTTCTACTACGACAGGATCAAGGCCGGACTCCTTGACCCCAGGGGCCGCATGGAAGTTGTCAGGGAAGGCCCGACAACAGCCGTCGTGGACGGTCATTTCGGCATGGGCCACGCAATCGGGAAACGGAGCATGGACCTGGCCATTGGGAAGGCAAAGAGGTACGGAATGGGGATGGTGGCGGTAAGGAACTCGACACACTATGGCATCGCCGGATACTACGTGATGATGGCGTCAAGGTCCGGAATGATAGGGATTTCCGGGACCAATGCCCGTCCGTCCGTCGCACCGACGTTCGGTACGGAGGGGATGCTCGGCACCAATCCTTTCACCATAGGGTTCCCTACGGATGAGGCGTTCCCATTCGTCCTCGATTGCGCGACATCGATATGGCAGCGGGGAAAGATCGAATACCATGCCAGGACCGGTGAGCCGATACCCGACGGTCTGGTGATAGGAGAGGACGGCGGCTCACTGACAGACAGCTCGGAGATCCTCGACGCACTGGTCAAAGGGAAGGCCGCGCTCCTTCCGCTTGGTGGCCCCGAAAAGACAGCGGGATACAAGGGCTATGGATATTCTGCAGTGGTCGAGGTGCTCTCCTCGGCGCTTCAGGCAGGTCCTTTCCTGAAAATGGTCAACGGGGTGAACGTCGGGCATTTCTTCATGGCCATCGATATCGAGGCCTTCTGTCCTCTGGATGAGTTCAGGACCACTACCGGGACCATCATGAGGCAGCTGAGGGCATCCCGGAGAATGCCTTCGGAGGACCGGATATACACAGCCGGCGAGAAGGAGCACCTCTACTGGTTGGAGAACAGGGACCTGGGTGTTCCTCTCGGAAAAAGCCTCCAGGCAGAGGTCCTCAAGATAATGGACGAGCTCGGCATGGACCACAGCTTCATGTGTCGGTAGTGGAATACTACATGTATCCAATGGTTTTATAAGCAGTCCGCCTCATTCTGGCCGGTATGGGGACGAAGGGAGATCTGTTCTGCCCGGGCGTTGTCCTTGCCCTAGCACTCTGTTTATTCATGGGTCTTCAAGATACGGCCTCGGGGGAGAAGAATACCCCAGTTCTAACCTCCCCCGGAGCTTACGAGACCCCCGGGGACTGGATCGTTGAATCCGGGGACGACCTTCTGTGGGAGAACGCCAAGATAACCCTGAACGGCAACCTTTCGGTTAGGCCGGGTGGCAAGTTGGTCCTCAGCAATGTCCAGCTGATGTTCAACTGCACGAAGGACGGTCTTCTGGGTTTGACGGTCGAAGAAGGAGGGATCTTCCTGGTTGCAGAATCCATTATAACATCCCGTGACCAATCAAAGCACTTCAGGATGGTACTGCGCGGTTCCGTTACGTTCGAAAAGGTGCAGGTGTCGGAGATATACGGGGACCCGGACAACCCCTGGGACTACGGGATCGAGCTCGGATCGAGCAGCATCAGCATCCAGAATTGCACCTTCCTCAGATGCATGGGGGATGTCCTAAATGTCGAATCATCCTCACCACGGATAATCGGGAACCATTTCTACGAGAACATGGGTGCGGCGATCTACACGAACGGAAGTTCATCCCCGTTCATATCAAAAAACACCATCTCCAGGCAGAGGTTCGGCCTCATCTCCGGATATTACTCGTCGCCGCTGATCGATGGCAATACCATTTTCGATATCGATGACAATGGCATCATTCTCAACGGGTACATGTACCCGAAGGTATCCAACAACACCATTAGCAACTGCCTCAACGGGATGCTTCTATGGTTCTCGAACGCTGACCTCGAGAACAATGTGATCTACAATAACGATGCCGGATACAACATCAAGGTAGGATCGAGACCGACCATTAAAGGAGATATCGTTCGTAACAATGTCTATTTCGGGATCAGCATCAACGATTCAGTGGTCGAGATGGTGGACTGCAAGGTTTACAGCAACAGGATGGATGGTATAAGGGTTTTCAACGGATCCCGGGCCAGGGTAAATTCCTGTTCTGTAGAACGCAACGATGATGATGGGTTACAGGTGACGGATGCATACGTGGAGCTTCGTGATACCGTTGTAAGCATGAATAAGGGGGACCAGTTCCTGTTGATGGATTCCTCTGTGGTGGACCTTATTGACTCAACTGTCAGCGGAATGTGGGGGGGGCCTGCCGGTTCGGAGGTGTGGCAGCTTAACATAGGAAGCGGCTGCACAGTATCCGCATACGATGCCGTTTTCGACCGCGAGGGGGTTGCCTTCGGGGACGAGAGATCAAAACTGTCCGTGTCCTGTACATGCAGCTTCCAGGTAAGGAACGAGAGGTCCGAACCGGTCCCGGATGCCACGATCCGGACCTACAACGAGACAGGATATAAAAGGACCCTCGGGACCGGTCTTGACGGGAGGGGAGAGAGATATCTACCTCTCTATGAGCAAGGGGACATGAACGGTGACGGTGACGGAGCGGACCCCGGAGAGATGAGGCTCCATTCATACAACTACACGGTCGAGGCTAAAGGATACCTGCCGGAAACGGGTGATGTCCATATCGAGGGCGGGGACCAGATAAATGTCACACTTATTGAAATACCTCATGTCCGGATCCTTCGAACCCTGCCGGAGAACGGAGACCTGGGCGTTGATGTGTCAGCGGTAATCCAGATATGGTTCGATAGGGACATCGATCCCTCGACCTTCAACATGGAGCTTACCGGTCCGGGCGGTTCATTGGTGTTCTTCGATACCAGCTATAGATCAACCGAGCTGATGCTTCAATTATACACTCTCGAGGACCTGGCTTACGGAACCACTTATACTGTGGAGATAAAGGGTGTCACCGGGACAGGAGGTGAAAAGCTCCAGTCCACAGTATATCTTTCTTTCAGGACAGCCCCTCGCCCCGAGCCGGACAACGATGAGGACGGGATACCGGACAAGGATGACCGGGATGATGACAATGACGGCTTCGACGATACTGTCGAGGGTTACCATGGGACCGATCCTCTCGACCCTCTCGACCATCCCGTGGTGGAAGAGGGGGATGACGATGTTCCCGGGACCGACCCGATCGACCCCGTCGATGACGAGAGGAAAGATGATGATGACGAGATCGTGATAATACCGGGTAGGGTCGATGATGACGAATCTCCGTCATACGATGATTATGACCCCGTCAATACAACTGATACCGTACCCGATGGCCCCGACGAAGGGACGGGGAATATCATTCTCGTGATCGGTACCATTCTGGGGCTGTTTATCCTTGTGGGTGTGGTCGTTCTTGTCTTTATCAGGGATGGAGGTGGCCATCGGCTCAGGGAAGTGGAAACCAGACCTCCCGGTGGAGGTTGACCCATGCTGAGGATAGGCCACCGGGGTGCAGCCGCTCATGGACCGGAGAACACCCTTGGGACGTTTCGGAAAGCGGTGGAGCTCGGTGTTGACATGATCGAGTTCGATGTGCGCTTGTGCGGAACCGGTGAGGTGGTCGTCATCCATGACGAGACGGTTGACAGGACAACCGATGGTTCGGGAAGGGTATCGGACCTCGACCTGGATGAGCTGAGGGTGCTGGATGCAGGGGCAGGAGAGAGGATACCGCTACTGAGTGAGGTTCTGGAGGAATTCAGGGGAAGGGTCGGATTGAACATCGAGCTCAAGGGTCAGGGGTCCGCTTTAGCTGTTGCGGAGCTGCTTCGTGGACACATGAACGAGTGGCCCCTGAAGGAGGAGGGCCTGATCATCTCATCTTTCCAGCCGACGGAGCTCTTCGAACTGAAGGAGGTCCTGGAGGGAGCTCTTATTGGTTTCCTTTTCGAAGACCATCCCCTAATGGGGATGGATTTCGCCGGTGAGCTTGGTGCCGTGTATGTTCTCCCGAGGCACGATCTGGTCGATGGGGATATGATGGAAACCGCCAGGGGTAATGGGCTCAAAGTGATCGTCTGGACGGTAAACGAGGAAGCCTCCATCCTGCGGATGAGGGGGCTTGGTGTGGACGGCATCATCACCGACCGGCCCGAACTGTTCAAGCTTTGAAGGCCATCTAATATAGGCAAAATGTCCTATCATGGGCGATGGAAAGCAAGAACATGACCTTATCCCCTCAAAAATGGGCGGTCAGGGTATTTGCGATCATCCTCATCATGTTCCCGTTATTGATGCTGCCCGAATTCGTATCCCACATCAAAGCCCATTTCACCGGAGCCATCGAAGGTTCCATGATAACAGGGCAGTGGCACATCGTGATCATCAATATCGTGCTGTTCACCTCCTTCTTGATCCCATTGACCTACAGAAAGAAGGTGTCCTGGAAGGAGTGGGGGCTCGTGTCGGCGTTCTTTATCTCACTGTTCATTGAGATGTACGGGCTCCCGCTCACCGTCATGTTCGCTTCCAGGATATTCCATGCCCCCCCGGAGGCGGCCGTCGATACCGCGCTGTCGGTTGAACTGCTGGGTGCAGTATTTGCTTTCACGGTCCCGATGATATACGGTTCTGTGCTCATGATCGCGGGAACGATCATTGTTGTGGTTGGCTGGGTGACCCTTTACAGGAGGATAGACAGAGAGGGACTGGTGACCACCGGGATATATTCCATCTCGAGACATCCACAGTATCTGGGTTTCATCATGGTGATATACGGTTGGGTGGTCGGATGGACGACGCCCCTGACGGTCGTGTTCGGGTCGATACTGATGATCGTCTATGTCAGGACATGCATGAAAGAGGAGAGGGAGATGGGGGGGGACCATGATTACGGGTCATACAGGAAGAGGACACCGTTCCTGATATGAACATATTCAAATTCCAGACGGTCTTTCGGTAACCATGGGCACCTTTCCGGACCTGTGGATCGTGATCATCCTGGTAGCGACCTTAGCCTGCTTCGTCCAGGGTCTTGTGGGTTTCGGGTCGGGGCTGATAATGGTCCCAATCCTGGTCCTGATGATCGATCCCAGGGTGGTCGTCCCTGCAACCTTGATGAACGGTCTGGTGATGAACGGGGTCCTTGCGATCGAAGCCAGGAGGAGCATCCAGTCAAGGAGGATAGCGCCCATTCTGCTTGGAGCCGTTATAGGGCTGCCATTGGGGACGTTCCTTCTCCTCATATTACCCGGTGACATCCTCAAGGTGGCAATAGGGTCGGTGATCGTCATCTTCGGTTCTATCCTCCTTTCGGGGATTAGCATACGGATGAAGAAGGAAAAGGTCATCGGCGTTCCGGTTGGTTTTATCAGCGGTGTGCTGAACGGGAGCATCTCCATGAGCGGGCCCCCCGTGATACTTTTCTTCTCCGACCTGGGGGTTAAAAAGGCCAATTTCAGGGCCAATCTCGTGACCTATTTCTTCCTGCTGAACATTCTGACGCTAATTGCATTCGCCGTGGCGGGATTGATCCATGAGGAGGTCCTTGTATTGTTCGCGGTCACGCTGCCCGCTTCCCTTGTGGGGATATATGTCGGCACCAGGGTCTCGAAGGTCGTGAAGGAGGCCCTCTTTCGAAAACTCGCACTGGTCCTCGTGATCGCTGCTGGTCTGCTGTCTCTTGCAATGGGCATGATAGCTATTACATAATGATTTCCAAACCTCTAATCGTCTTCTCCATTTGAAACATCGATCTTCTTTTCTTTTTTGGACCGGGATATGTTCAATATTCGGAAATGGCTCATCGGTCCCTTTATCGATCCCTTCCAAGTCTCCTTCCGATCTCGGCTTTCAGGAATATCAGCCATTTTTTCATCTTGAAAATGGGAGGTTCCTTGAAACCTGTGATCTTTCTCAGCTCCTTGGGTATGAAGTATCCAAATCTCCAGAGATGGTGATCATACCACGGTTTTGAAAAATGGTTCTTCCTGCCGTATTCGTCCAGGAACCGTTGGTAACGCTCCCAATCCTTCGGTCTGGAATTCTTGATGTAGTCCAATTGTGTGGTTGACGCGAATGGACATAACCAGCATCCGGTCCTGTATATGCCCTTTTCATACCAATCAAGATAAGGTTCTTCGCTTTTGATCAGGTAGAACCACAGGTGCAGACATCCCCAATGGAAAATGGGTCTTGAAGTGATCTCATTTCCATAGATGACCTCATACCCATCCCGCCTCCTCTCATCGGATTCCTCCGCCCGTATCCCGAGAAAATTCACTATCCTCTCATTGGGTAGATTCTCCATCACGTAATTATGAAAATGGTCGACCTTCATCAGGTCTGTACACCATCTGTTCCCTCGTGTCGGTGGTCCTTCCTTGTCCAGGTTCTCGAAGAATCCCGGGGGTTTCCTGACAATAACCTCGAGTCCTTTCCTTTTTGCGAATGAGATGACGAAATCTCGTATTCCGGGGAGTTCCACTTCAATATCACTGAAGAACAGGACGGGACGAATGCCGGCCTCCAAAAGCAGGAGAACGGTCAATTGGCTGTCCTTTCCTCCGCTGAAACCGGAAAATATGTTTCTGGAACCGTACTTCCGTATGACCTCTTTGGCCATATTGATCGAATTATCCCTCAAAGCTTCAATAATGAAGGCATTTGCATCGATCGTTTCATTAAGGGAAGGATATCTGGACACTTTGATCTCCCCATCGGATGGGTCGAAAGGAGAGTTCATCCCAACACTTTTCCTCAAACGATCAGCCAGATCGAGAGCCGTCCTCCTGTAGTTCTCGGGGATATCGAATACGTAAGGGTTCAATATTACACTCCATTCCTTGATGAATGAGTAGGATAGAACGCATATCACCTTGCCCTCCGCGATCACCTCGAATGCGTCTTCCAGATATTCATCATCGCTACATGCATAGATACCAGGTCTTCGGACATGGTTTAAAATGACAACATCGTTCCTATCGAACAGATCGTTGACGGACTTTCCTATCCTGGAGCCGTATTGTTCGTCAATGGTATCTTTGATCCTTCTCCTATCGAATTCGAAAGCCAATACCATCTCTTTCCATCTGTTCACGATGATCTTTCTCAATACGCTATTGCATTTCGGGCATACTTCGACCTTTGTCAGATCCGATTCCGGATATGGGATGTTGCACGCTATGCACCACATGAGCTTGCTTTCGGCACTTCCATGATGTTCGTTCTGCATTCATTCACCTTGTTCACGTCTTATCTAACCTTGAATGATACCGAGTTGGTTTTGCCACAACGAACCGTGCTGGTATCGTCCCGCGCAGCGTTGGATATTGCTCCATATTCTATATAAAACACTGGGACACACCCATTATACAGAGCGTGTGCGAGGTCTTCATGCTCACAAAAAGGGGAAGCGCCCTGTCTTGTGATATGGTCTTCCTAGCCGATCTTCTCGTTATCGATTATCAATGCAATATAGGGTATCTTCCTGTCCTTGTAGGTTTCGATCAATTCTTTTCCTTTCAGAAAGAAGGTCCCTCTTGAGTTCGTGAAACGTTTGAGGGTTATCTGGATCGGGCTTCCACACCCATCCTTCGATTTCAGAGTGAGGATATCCACCTTTGTTATAATGCCTTTTTGCAGCACAAATCTTTTCAGGACCCTCAAATTGAGATCCTTCCTTAATCTCTTTATGAGCTTATCGTACATCTTAAGGTCCATGCTCGAGGGCTCAAGGAACATATCGATATCTTTGTAATTCTTCTTGCCAAAGGTAGTGCTTCCATGGACGATCAGTGTCATCTCGTACCAACCGCTTTCCCTGCAGAAGTCTATGAGCAGGTCTGTTATTTTCTCAACATTCCGTCTATCTTCCTGGGTCAGGCGGGCCTTTAACCTCTTTACCTTATCCCTTTCCCACTTATTAACGTCGGGAATGTCGACATAGAAGGTGTTGTACCTTTTTTCCCGTGAATACCTGTACCTTATCTCGCTTCCAAGCTTGTAACTGCCGATCCGTACGGGTTCGGAATTGATCTTGAACATAGGAAACTGGATACCACGGTATAGGTGAATATCGTAGGCTAGAAAAAGTATGATGAATAAAAAAAAGAGCATTATGAAAAGGAGAATGCATATCGAACCGATAATGAGATGATCCATGAGTTCATCCTTCGTGTAGATAAAGACGCTGCATTCGGGGGGTGCTCCTGTACAATCCCGCATATTATATTTATTTTTATTGTCATTTATTGCCATATATTGGAAGAAGCATGTTCTGACACCTTTGGATAGGATACAAGACGGTTGCGATCGATCAAGATCCATTTTTCCGAACTTCCCCTCATATTCATCTGTGTTATTCCCTCTGTTGCTTCTGAACGGGTCCCTGGCCACCTATCAAAGGGTTTAAATTTGAGGAAATGGATGAACTCCCGGAGTTACCGATACACTGTACTTGATAAAAAAAAACCAATGGGCTTTAAATGCGATCAGCTACATATTTATCAGAAGAGATCCGGTCGAACATCATCAAGACATACCTGTTGCACGAGCATCGGAAACTGAGGATGCTTGATACAAATGTACACAGGCAGATCATCAGGTATGCTACTGACAGGCTGTTCAGATCAGGAATGGACCACGTCGAGGATTACATAGCCGCGAAGGACCCCGGTTCGTACATAGACTCTCTGGAACTGTTGAAGAGATGGGAACTTTTCCACTACGTGAGCTACGGTCTTTTCTTCAAGGAGCTGTGGTTGTGCGTCGGTCACCCGAAATTCGAATGGACCTTCAATGACCGTTTACCCTTGAGCAGATGTATCTTTGAAACGAGGGTCGGGGGCTGGAAGGATATCTTGCATAAGAAACCGACCTACGACCAGGTTCTCCAATACGCAGAGCAACACAAGGAAGATATATTCAAGATGGTCGAGAAGGAATATATCCGATCGGCAGACGGATGTGAAAAAGACCCCGTGATAGGGACCATAAGCAGACGGATGGTCCTTGTACATGATGGCAATGGTCGGGTTTTAAAGAAGATATCAAAGATCCTGAGAGGACAGGATCGCGATGATTCAATATCGGCTTTCATCGGGGAACCAAATAGAAAACCGGGTCGTGAGGACCTCCAGGCATTTACAAGACTGAAGAAAGAGGTGTTCCTGACAAAGAAATTCAATTTCGGGTACAAGACCGAGGAATTATGGTATGACAGAAAGAACCTCGTATCTGATCATAGGTAACAGTCATACTCTCGAATATGTGAACTCCAAGAAATCCGGATCCACATGAACGATCATCAATCTGAAAAATGGCTCGTTGTGTTCTATCTCTCTTCGATCCTTGCGAAAGTAAAGAGGAGTGTCCGATATCACCAGTGAAAAAGTATTCTCATTTGGCATTCCTGCATAGACAACCATGATCCCCTGAAAGAAGAACGGTTGACCGATTTCCATGATGTTCGTTTTTTCCATTTCGGGCATTCAAGGATAGCATGACCGGGAGTGTACTTATAACTTTTCCAGATCATAAGGACCATTGAAATGGAACGGAATCCATGGCGGGATATCCTCCGGGAGTACAACATGGATCATCAAATTATCTTAATGGCATCTCCTGCCTTCATGATGGATACGAACCTATCAGCCATGAGAGGTCTTTGATCGTCAGTGATCAGGTGATCGCATCCGTATCTGACCGCCGTATCCAATATTCTTATGTGATCTTCCTTGAAAGGCTCTTACCTCGGCCTCTGCTCGACCATCACACTTCTCTTTCTGTCGGAGCCCATCCGCACCTCCAGTTCACGTTCTCGATCGATGTTCCTGGCTTATACCTTCTCTCCATTTATCGATGTTGAAAAAACGCCTACCAGATGAAAGGATTTTGGGTGGGGGCGGGGAACCCCCACCCATGGGAGAGTACGCTCATCCTAGGGGGACGCATTCTGTGCGGGAGCTTCCACTAGCTGACTGATGGCGGTGACCTCCTGCTCTCCCGTCAGGAGGCTCCTCAGCTTGTTGAGATTGATCACCATTCCGACGTACTCTGTTCCATCGGAGCTCTGGTACTTCTCAGCGCTGCTGAACGCATCGCGTGCTATGCTCAATTTGATCGCCCCGCCGTTGCGGGACCGCCTTACAAAACCCATTAGTCTCGATTCGACTACCATTTTCGATTCCTCCGTTATTCTGTTCTCGAGCCACCGCCAACGGAACTGCGGCAGCAAATAACCCCACCATCCGTTCATCTATATGAGCTTGGACAGGAGAGGTCACCGCATCAAAAGCGGATGAGCTCATATCACACGACGTAGTCGTGTACATCAGCGAAAGTAACGGTCGGGGCCTATACCGGGTTTCGCCCCCACCGGTGGAGGATGTTGCAGCTCCCCTCCCTCGAGACCATGCAGGGGCCGATCGGGTGGTTCGGCCCGCAAACATCACCGAAAAGAGGGCAGTCCGTCGGCTCTATGAGACCCCGAAGGACATCTCCGCATCTGCATCCTTCCGGTTCCGGTATCTCCAGACCGAGGAATTCATCCAGTTCGTCCTGGAACCTCGATCTGGCGTCGTGGTCATCGTACCTTTCGGAAATGGCCAGACCGGACCCCGGTATGACGGGGAACCCCCTCCACTTGACATCGCAGGGCTCGAATGTCTCTTCCATGGCCTTTCTGGCTGCGAGGTTTCCCTCGGGTTTGACGACCCTTCCGTACATATTCCGCAGTTCGGCTCGCCCCTCGGCCTTCTGCCGGGCTATCTCGAGACAGGCCATGAGAAGGTCGAGCGGTTCGAAGCCTGCAATGACCTGCGGGATCCTGTGGTCCGCTGAAAGGAACCTGTAGGGCTCCTCTCCGATGACCATGGACACATGGCCCGGTTCGATCAGGCCGTCGAGACGCACCTCACCGGCCTGGGCGATGAACTTCAGTGCGGGGGGTACAACCCGATGGTAGGAGAGGATCGAGAGATTGTGAGGGGTCCTGTCCCCGAGAAGTAGCGAGGAGGTCGTGGGGGCTGTCGTTTCGAATCCGATCCCCAGAAAGACGACCTCCCGGTCTGGGTTTTCCCGGGCTATCCTGAGGGCATCGTCCGGTGAGTAAACTACCCTTACATCGCCGCCATTGGAGCGTATGTCTGCAAGTGTGCGGTCCTTACCAGGAACCTTCACTATATCCCCGAAGGATGTCACTATCTTTCCCGAGGATGCCAGCTGTATCGCCAGCTCTATCTCCTCTCCCGTGGTGACGCAGACGGGGCATCCCGGTCCCTGCCTGATCCTTACACCCACCTCATTCAACAATGGCTCCAGTCCGTACCTCACAAGGGTATCCTGGTGAGTGCCGCATACATGCATCACCATAATTTCCTGCCCCAGGTCCCGGATGGTATCAAGGACCTTTCTTGCCACGGATGGGTCCCTAAGCTTGAACCCCGTCATCATCCTTCCACCCCGTCATCGATCATCAGCCTGACATTGCTGATGGTCACTCCCTTGCCCCTGGTGATATCCACCTCACCCCCGCATTCGGGACAGGCGAAGACCGGAAGCAGGAAATGATACATCGGGTCCTCACTAACATCCATTTCGCCGATATAACCGCATGAGCGGCAGGAGATCTCCACCTCTTCCTCGGAGATATCGAGCTTGCACCCTTTCAGCAGTTTACATTCATCGGTTATCGCACCCCAGCAGAACCTCAGCTGTTCATCTCCGACGAACGACAACCGTCCGATGGAAAGGTCCACCTTCTCCACCCTGGAAGCATTCGGATGTTCCTTCACCGCTTCAAGCACGGCGTTCATGAGATCGGATGCTATCTGGAGTTCGTGCAAATGGACATCCCCTATCCGGCCATCTCCTGTCTGAATGCATCCAGAGCCTCGTCCCACAGGGCGAGGGTCTCCCTTGCCTCCTCCTCGTCAAGTATCTGCAGGGCAAAACCGGCATGGACTATGACCCAGTCCCCCAATTTTGGCCGAACATACATCACGTTTGCCTCCCTCCGGGTACCTCCGTAATCAATGAGGGCTATCTGGTCTTCCATGAGTTTGACCACCTGTCCCGGAATGGCAAGGCACATGGGCACCCCACCTGATATGTTGTTTATCAGGTTTTTGGCAACCGATGATCAGATCTCCCCATCGAGCATCAGGCCACCAAGATAGACCTGTCCAACGGAGATGCCCCCATCACCCGGAGGTACCCTGGAATGAAGTACGGGCATTGCTCCAAGCTTTGAACAGCTGTCCACGAACCTCTTCACGATGGGAACATTGTATGAAACGCCACCGGACAGACCCACCAGTTGGACCCCGTTCTCATCATATGCGTTCCCTTCGTTGACGGCCGTCCTTACCAGGTCATCGATGATCGAGCTGACAAAACCCATTGCAAGGTCCGCCTTCTTTTGATATCCTGCTACGAACCCGGGCCTGATCACGGATGGGGAGGTCCTCGAGATCTCTTCGATGAGGGTCCTCCACCTTCCGACTATCCCGATGGTGCTCCCGATCACATCCTGTCGGAAAGGCCCGTTGATCGGAGAGACCGAACTGGAAAGCAGGGCTTCCACTCTCATGGCGGGTTCTCCGTCGTATGTCCTGCGGGTCACACCGAGCATCAGGGAGGATAGGGCGTCCAGGACCCTTCCGAGCGATGTCGTCCTTATGGCCTTATCGTGTGTGCGGTCAAGCATATCCATGGTCCCGTGGTCTTCCAGTTCAAGGTGATGGCCCGCTTCTCTGGTAAGCCAGTAAGCGATCCTCTCGGGGTGGTGAACGGATACATCGCCCCCCGGGAGACCGAAAGGCTCGAGATGTCCAACCCTTCTACATGATCCCATGTTCGTATCGATCACCTCCCCCCCCCATGGGGTTCCGTCATCTCCGTATCCGACCCCATCCACCACCACCGTTGTCGATCGTTCGATACCGGCATCGACCATGAGCGAGGCGGCATGCGCGTGATGATGCTGGACCTCCATCAGCGGGATCCCCCGGTCTTCGGCGAATTCGGACCCCCATCTTCTGGTATTGTACCTGGGATGTTCGTCCACCACTACCGCTTCGATATCCTCGGCACCAAAAAGGTACATTAACCTCCTTGCGGAATCCTCCATGAATCCAAGGACCGACGGATGCCTGGAATTCCCGATGTAGGGGCTCGTGAAGGACCTGCCGGTTCGGGATATCGATACGGAGACGTTCCTCTCGGCCCCGACACCCAGGAGAGTTCTCTCATGAGGCAGGTCCAGGGGGTCGGGGATCATCCCTCTGGACTTCCGGATAAGAAGGCTTCTGCTCCCGAAGGGGCCTGTCCGGGAGAGGATGCGATCGTCGTAAGGGAAAGGGACCAGTACCGTGTCATCGCATCGGGCCATGATACTCCTGTCATGGACGAAATACCCGTCAGCTTTCAATTTCGTGGCATCCTCTAGCTCCAGGGCCATGGGTTCACCGGGGGGATTGGCCGAGGTCATGACAAGCCAACCGATCCTCGATCCAATATCCTCAAGTGCCTTGAAGAGGAGATGGTGGATGCCGGAATAGGGCAGGTAGATCCCGATATTGTCAAGGCCCGGGGATAGCAGGTCCAGTTTCTCTTTTATAATGTCGGGGACATCGATCCTTTTCCGGAGGAGGACGATGGGTCTGGCAGGGGAGACCAGAAGGTCCTTCTCGTGGTCCGATACATGGGCCAGCTCCCCGGCGGTTCGGATGTCCTTGACCATGATCGCGAATGGTTTGAAGGGTCTTTTGTACCATTCCCTGAGCTCTCTGGTCCTTCCCGGGTCGGATACAATATGCATCCCGCCCCACCCCTTTACGACCAGCAGCTTTCCGTCAGATATGGACCTGGCACAGTCCATGAACGATGCCCATCCCGTGGAGAGGACCTTCCCCCCGGCGTTCAGATAACGATATGAAGGTCCATCGACCGGACATGAAAGGGTCTGGGCATGGAACCTTCTGAAAGAGAGGTCGGAGTATTCCCTGTCACAATCACCGCATAGTTCGAACGGTTCCATCGATGTCCTTTCACGGTCGTAGGGCAGCGAGCCTATCAGGGTATATCTGGCTCCGCAATCTGTACAATTCGTGAAGGGATGGAGGTATCTCCTGTCCAGGGGGTCCAACATCTCCCGAAGGCAGCTGTCGCAGATGGCGGTGTCATATGGAAGCGACGAATCCCTCTCTCCCTGGGTCGAGGGCAGGATCAGGAAGTCCACCGGTGCCTCCATTTCAAATGCTTTCCAATCCGACCATTCTATGACCCTGCCGTCTATACTTGCCATGGGTCCGAGCTCCACATCAAGCTCCGAAAGGAAGAGTTCCGGGTCCGTATCGGTCCCGATGGTGACGTGCGAACCGTCGTTCCTCACGAACCCCAATGCCCCGATCCTTGAAGCTGTTCTGGCCACCGCTGGCCTGAAACCGACTCCCTGGACCACACCCGTCAGTTTGATGGTCCACATAGGACCTCCTCCCGATCTCATATGAGGCCGAGGGCCTCCATTAGCTCTTCGATACCGACCCCGTGCTTTGCATCGGTCACTATGACCCTCGAGTTCGGTCTCACGGTGTTCGCATCCCTTTTCAGGACATCCAGGTCGACCTCCATCACACCGGCCAGGTCCGATTTGTTGATCACGATCACATCGGCCTCGCGGAATATCACAGGATGCTTCCTTATCATGTCATCTCCCTCCGTGACGGATATGACGACGGCCCTTTTATCCGTTCCCAGAGGGAAGTCCGCCGGGCAGACCAGGTTCCCCACGTTCTCTATCAACAGGACATCGATGGAACCGAGGTCCATGTCCTCTATGGCATGCTCCGCGAGATGAGCGTCGATATGGCACTCTTTTCCGGTGTTCACGTTGACGGCGGGAATGCCCAAGGCCGAGACCCTTTTATGATCGTCGTCCCCGGCGACATCACCGGTGATCACCCCGGGTCTGTGCCCTCTATCCTTCAGCAGCATGGAGATCCTCTCGATGAGAAGGGTCTTCCCGGAACCTATTGACCCCATGAGGTCCACCGACCTGATGCCCCTGGCTTTGAGAAGCCGATGGTTCTCGTTGGCCAGCCTTCGATTCGCCTCGAGGAGGTCCTTTTCCATATCGATAGTAACCAATTGGTGCATTTCATCAACCCTGTTTTTGTCCTATGGCCTTCGATTATTTAAGGGGAATGGCGGGACGACCCGAACCAGAAAAACATCCCGACACCACCCTAAGGTCTTCGGGTCTACGCCCAAAGTCAGAATATAATAAATAATTGTTAGACCATTTGCGATTCAGCACGTTCATATGGACGGGCTATTTCCGGGGATGTAGATGCACGCAAAAAAGCTCCCTACAGTGTAGAAGAAAACGGGAGGGCAGAAAATGGATAATAGGTTTGGTACCTTTTTGGCGGTAATGGTATTCCTTGCGGTGTTCGTGCCTCTATCGGGGCATTCCATGCCGACAAGGGCGATGGACACAGAGATAACCAGCGTATTGATGGATGGTCTAACGGCAGCTGGCGGAGAGTATGCCGAGGGTGCTCACGCCGTTTCCACGATACTTGAGAACACTGGCGATGAGGACTTCATGGAGTTCCTGGACCTCTATCTGAACATCACCTATACCTCGAACGATACCGTGGTCATCAGTGAGATGGTGAACAAGGTGGTCTATGTCGCCAGTGGTTCGACAGCTTCTGTCAAATTGGCCGATGTTGAGCTGCCAAGGGGGGAGTTGGACATCATGGTCAACGCCACGATCGGGGACAAGGAGACCAATTCCAGTGTCATATTGTCAATATTGGATGTGATCGACCTGAGCATAATGGACATAGGTCTCGAGGAAGGGGCTACCTATCCTTTAAGCGAGCCCATAGATCCGATGTGCAACGTGACATATGAGGGGAATGTCGAAAAGTTTGCCGATACCGTAACGATCGCCCTCCTGATCGAGACCGATGAGATGATATCCGAGACCGTTTACGATGAGAGCATGGAGATCCTAAACCCGACAATGTCAAAGGTTGCACCCGGTAAGGTCTGGACGGTTCTTTTCCCGGAGTGGACACCTGAGGCATCCGGTGCCTACAAGGCCACATACAGTGTCTATTACGACACATACAACGAGGAGAACAACATCGATATAGTGTTCTTCAACATAGCGGATGCACCCGTCATCGAGGGTTTGGTCACCGCCGGCGGTATGCCCGTTCCAGGGGTCGATGTCACCGTCTGGACAGACCCCGAAACGAAGACCACAACGGACGCGAATGGGGAGTATATGTTCTACGACATACCCTCGGGCAACTACACTATTGAGTTCTTCAAGATGTGGATGTCCTACAATCTGACGACCGTCGCAGTTACACCCGGGGAGACACATGTGATCAACGCGGTCCTTGAAATACTCGATGTAGGCGGACTTCGCGGACACGTGACCTTGCCAAACGGAACGGACGCGGTCGGGGCAATTATCGAGGTCGAGGTCGTGGACTCGCCGTTATACACCACCACGACCAACATGGAGGGTTACTACGAGTTCGAGCAGATATCAATGGGGAACGCCACGGTGACCGCCTCCTTCTCCGGATTTGAGGATGATGTGATAGAGACCAATATCATCAGAGGCACATGGAACAATCTGGACCTGGCCCTTGAGGAGATCCCGTTCGAGGTGACGTTCTCCGTTCCCGACGGAGAACCCGGGTTCCCGATATATGATTCCATATCGGTGTTCTTTACTCGACCGATAATGAGGAGTTCGGTGGAACCCAGCACTCTGACATTGAGGAACCTGGACTCAGGGACCGTTGTGAATGTTATATACTCCTTCGCTGACGGTGACATGACCGTGGTCATCACACCCCAACCGCCGCTGTTGTACAACACGGAGTATCAGGTGGAGGTGAAGCAGTTCCTCCAGGACACCAACGGGGATTTCTTCCCGACAGCGGTGTACATAACGTTCATCACCGAACTTGATATACAGGAGGTCGAGCTCGTTTCGTTCTCTCCGGCGAACAATGAGAACGAGGTTGGAAGGGATGTCATGATCACGGCGGTCTTCCCGGTGGCCATGGACGCGGATACCATCAACAACGATACCTTCCTCCTGATAGCCCAGGGCGGTGCAAAGGTGCTCTCGGTGATCACCTATGACCCGATCACCAGAACGGCATGGCTGGACCCCGTCAACGATCTGAACTGGGGGACCAGATACTCCGTGTCCCTGGACCCTGACATACTAGCAGTGGACCCCTCCCGGGACTTCCTCGGGTTCACCTGGTCCTTCGAAGTGGAGATACTGGTGACCACCGGCTCACTTTCAGGCAAGGTCCTGGACGAGGATGGGAACCCCTTCGTACCCAGCACTGTCTCGGTCAAACTTATGAAGGGGACCTCTGACCTGCTATCGAAGAACCCGGACATCTCGGGCCGTTTCGAGTTCCTTGATGTGGATGAGGGTGTCTGGACCCTGACCATAACCGTCAACGGGTACGAGACCTACACACATGATTACACGATAACAGCGGACCAGACGACCCAGATCCCCCAGAACATCCTCCTTGTCAAGGAGGATGACGATACCGAGAAGAACGAGATACCCTGGCCGATCATAGGGCTCATTGCGATAGTTGTTCTGCTGATCATCGTCATAGTCTACTACCTGTTGAACAGACCCAAGGAAGCGCCATACGAGGAAGAGGGAGGACGCAGGAGATATGGTGGGAGGCGTGAAGGACCAGCCTATGCGCCTGATGATGAGGAATTAGCGGAGGGGGATTTCTTGTGCCCCCAGTGCGGGAACGTGGTCGAGGCGGGCGACACCATATGCCCCCAGTGCGGGTCCGAGTTCGAGGATGACATGTTCGAGTGTCCCGAGTGCGGGTCCAGCATACCCGCTGATGCCGTGACCTGCCCGGAGTGCAATGCAGCGTTCGAGGGGGAGGATGCGATACAGGACGAGGAGGATGATTACTATGACGAGGAAGAAGAGGTGGACATCACCAGGGATTACGAGGTCGAGGATGCCGATGATGACTACGGCATCCCACGAGTAGATTAGTATTCATCCGGTCAGAGAAAGGGAGGCTGGTCCGGCCTCCCCTCTTTTATTTTTTGATCCTCATCAGGTTGATGGTCATCATCCTTTAGATGAGATGTCATGTTCAAAGGTCGTCCCATTCTCTGATGGGAAGGTCATCGAAATCATAATGCTTGAGTGCTTCGAGCATCCTTTCCGCGAGTTTAAGGTTGGTAATAAGGGGTACATCGTTGTCCACCGCTGTCCTTCTAATGATATAGTCGTTGGAGAGTTCCTCTTCCTCATTGCTCTTGGGTATGTTTATCACCAGCCCGATCCTGCCGTCCCTGATGTGGTCCACCGAATTGGGAGAGGTCTTCTCCAGAGGCCACCGGAGGGTCTCTGTCTCGATATCGTTCACCCTCATGTACCGGGCCGTGCCGGCTGTAGCATAGAGCTTATATCCCATGTCCCGGAGCTCCCTGACAACGGGGAGCCACTGTGCCTTCTTCACGAGGGGGCCTGTGGAGATCAGGGCAGTTTTCATATCCATCCTGAAGCCCACCGATCTCATGGCTGCAAGTAATGCCTCGTCCAGATCGGCCCCTATGCATCCCACCTCTCCGGTGGATGCCATTGCCACCCCCATGGTGGGATCAGCCCCCTTCAGCCTGCTGAAGGAGAACTGAGCGGCCTTGACCCCGACCCTGTCAAGGTCGATCGAGGAGCTCTCGACCTTCTCCACGGGGCTGCCGAGCATCGCTCTCGTCGCCAGCTCTATCATGTCGTGCCGGAGCACCTTCGAAGCGAACGGGAAGGTCCTCGATGCCCTGAGATTGCATTCGATCACCCTGAGACGGTTCTCCTTTGCCAGGTACTGGATATTGAACGGACCCGTGATGTTGAGGGCCTTTGCGATCTTCCTTGAAGCTTCCTTGATCCGCCTGATGGTCTCGACATAGAGCCTCTGAGGGGGGATCACGACCGTCGCATCTCCCGAATGTACACCGGCGTTCTCGATGTGCTCCCCTATGGAATAGAGAAGGATCTCACCTTTATTGGCCACGGCATCGAACTCGATCTCCTTGGCATCCTCCAGGAACTTGGAGACAACGACAGGGTTCACCGGGTCGACCTCCGTGGCCCGTGTCAGGTAGGACTCCATGGTCGCCGGATCGAACACGACCGCCATTGCCGCACCGGACAGGACGTAGGAGGGCCTAATCATGACCGGGTAACCTACCTCTTCAGCGAACGTCTTCGCTTCATCAAGCGATCTGGCTTCGATCCACTCCGGCTGGTCTATTCCCAGTTCGTCCAGCAGGGAGGAGAATTTGTTTCGGTCTTCTGCTCGGTCTATGTCGTGGGACGAGGTGCCCAGTATCTGTAACCCGTGGTGATCGAGTCGGGGGGCAAGGTTGTTCGAGACCTGTCCCCCCGTGGATACGATGACACCCTCGGGGTATTCGAATTCATAGATGTCCAGGACCCTTTCCAGGGACAGCTCCTCGAAATAGAGCCTGTCGCAGATATCGAAGTCCGTCGAGACCGTCTCGGGGTTGCAGTTCACCATGATGGTGGGGTATCCCTCCTTCCTTGCTGTACGGACGGCCGTCACGCAGCACCAGTCGAACTCCACGCTCGAACCGATCCTGTAGGACCCGCTACCAAGGACCATGACCGAGCCGGCCTTTGGTTCGATATCATTGTACGATCCGTTGTAAGTGATGTAAAGATAGTTGGTGGATGCCGGGTATTCGGCGGCCAGGGTGTCGATCTGCTTGATCGACGGGAGTATGCGTTTTTCCTTCCTCATCCTTCTGACATCGTCCATGGGTAATGAGGTAGCCTTCCCTATCTGGAAATCACTGAAGCCCAGCTTTTTTGCTTCCCTCAATGTCTCCTCCGTCAGCTCATTACCCTCCTTCTCGAGCCTTTTCCGGCATTCCACCACATTGAGGATACGATGAAGGAACCATCTGTCTATGCTTGTAAGCTCGTGGACCTCCTCCACCCCCATACCCCGGCTGAAAGCCTCGCTTACGGCGAATATACGGCGGTGCGTCGGCTCCTTCAGCTCTTCCCGGAGATCATCGAACTGCAGTCTGTTAAGAACGAGGCCGTGCATTCCGGTTCCTAGCATTCTGAGTGCCTTCTGAAGGGTCTCCTCGAAACCACGGCCGATCGCCATGACCTCTCCGACACTTTTCATCTGTGACCCTATCCTGGGGTCGATGCCCCTGAACCTCTCAAGGTCCCATCTGGGGACCTTGACAACAACATAATCAAGGGCCGGTTCGAAGAAGGCTACGGTCCTCCCCGTGACCTTGTTTGAGAGCTCGGCGAGGGAGCGGCCCAGAGCAAGGCGGGCTGCTATGTAGGCCAGAGGATATCCCGTGGCCTTGCTTGCCAGGGCCGAGGAGCGGGAGAGCCTTGCATTCACCTCGATCACCCGATAATCGCAGCTTTCCATGTCCAGGGCATACTGGATATTGCATTCTCCCACTATCCCCAGGTGCTTGACGGTCTTGATGGCGATCTCCCTGAGAAGATGGTACTCGGCATCATTGAGGGTCTGGCTGGGTGCTACGACTATGGATTCCCCGGTGTGAATACCCATAGGGTCCAGGTTCTCCATGTTGCAGACCGTTATGCAGTTACCGTGAACATCACGCACGACCTCGTATTCGATCTCCTTCCACCCTTTCAGATATTCCTCGACCAGCACCTGGGGGGCCAGGTTCAGGGCTTTTTTCACAAGGGATACCAGCTCCGCCTCGTCCCTGGCCACACCGCTTCCGAGACCGCCGAGTGCAAATGCGGCCCTGACCATTACCGGATAACCAATACTGGAAGCTGCCTTCGCTGCGGTTTTCGCGTCATTGCATGCCTTTGACCGCGCGGTCTTCACATCGATCTCGTTCAACCTGTCTATGAACCTTTCACGGTCCTCGGTATCCTTGATGGTCTCGATAGGGGTCCCGAGTACCTTGACGCCGTGTCTTTCAAGGACCCGCTTGTCATAAAGCTCCACTCCGACATTGAGGGCGGTCTGACCACCGAACCCGAGAAGTATGCCGTCCGGTCTCTCCCTTTCGATTATCCTTTCAACGGTGGGTGAGTCCACGGGGAGAAGGTACAGTCGGTCCGCCATCTCCTTGGTGGTCTGGACCGTTGCTATGTTCGGATTTACCAGGACGGTCTCTATTCCCTCTTCCTTGAGGGCTTTAAGGGCCTGCGACCCGGAATAGTCGAACTCGCCGGCCTGTCCGATCTTGAGCCCTCCGCTTCCCAGTATCATGACCTTTCTAACCACGGCCGACCACCTCGAGGAACCTGTCGAAGAAATCCTGCGGGTCCGTCGGACCCGGGGATGCCTCGGGATGGAACTGCACCGCAAGGAACGGTCCCGATGAATGCTTTATGCCCTCGACCGTCCTGTCATTGAGGTTCCTGAACCATATCTCCCAACCTTTCGGAAGGGTGTTCTCGTCTATCGCGTAGCCGTGGTTCTGGCTGGTTATGATGCAGTGCTTGGTCCCAACCTCTTCGCAGGGCTGGTTCTGCGACCTGTGGCCGAAAGGCAGTTTGTAGGTCCGTGCACCGGCCGCAAGGGCAATTATCTGGCATCCAAGGCATATCCCGGCGGTGGGGATGTTGCACTCAAGGAGCTTCCTGACAGTTGAAATGGTCTCCCTGCAGAGGGCGGGGTCCCCCGGTCCATTCGAGATGAGGACACCGTCCGGCTTCATCCCTTCTAGTGTATGGTCATGAGGTACCGATGTCACCCTGCAATGTCTGCTCTTAAGGGACCGGATGATACCCTCCTTGCAGCCGCAATCTATGATTACGATGTGGGGTCCGTCACCTTCATGTTCCCGGATCCCGGGACGGGAAACCGTCGCTACAAGATGGGATAGGTTTGGGTCCTCCACCCTGATATCCCCGGATCTCTCGTCAACGGGATGGACCCGGCCAAGCATTGTCCCCTTCTCCCTCAGGAGCTTTGTCAGCTCCCTCGTATCGATACCAGAGATGCCCACTATACCCTCGCTCTTCATCCATTCGTTGAGCGATCTTGTGGAACTCCAGTGGGAGTGTTCCTCTATGAGATCGGTCACAACGATCCCCCTGACCTGCAGACGGTCGGATTCGAACCTCCCCCGTCCGGACTCGGGGACACCGTAATTTCCGATGAGAGGGTAGGTGAACACAAGTATCTGACCCGAGTAGGAGGGGTCCGTCATGCTCTCGACATAACCCACCATCCCCGTGTTGAAAACCACTTCCCCATCGGTGTATCCGACCTTTCCGAAGAGGTCTCCATGGAATCTCGTTCCGTCCTCAAGCTCCAGGACACCTTTCATGGTTGCGGCTCCTCTAACCATTGGTATTCACCCTCTATGGACATTGTGGACTGCGGAAAAACGAACCATCGGGGAAGCATAAATCCATTGACCCGATGATGTGGAATTTCATCTGGGAACATCCGACATGCACCATGGTTTATATGGGTTTTGCAGGGCGCTGTGTTCCTATTGGCTTTCCGGACCGTCGATGGCCTCTACGGTCCACTTCTCCCCTACCCAAAGGCCGAGGAGTTTCACGGGGAGCCCCCAGGACCTGATGACATCAAGCCCCTTTTCCACCTGTTCGATCTGCATGTCCTTCGGTCCGGGGTTTCCTCCGCAGTCATGATGCCCCACAAGGGCGACCAGACGGGACCCGTGGCATTCCATCGACTTGAGAACACGGTCCTTAATGGAGGATATCTGTGTCCCACTACCGCTGCAGAGGATCCCGTTGGGGCCGGGCTCGGTGATGGTGTCCACGTAGTCCACCTCGAAGTTCTTCCTCATCCATTCGTTGACGGGAAGCTGCGTCCTTCCATCCATGCAGTTTATGACCGTTACAAAGGTTCCTTTTGCCATGGGCTCACCCGAGTTGGGGATGGCAGAATAGGACTTAAAATCTTGCAGGGGAACATTTTATTTGAGCTAACTCGCGATCTTGAAAATGACGATGGATCAGAGAATGATCCGGGAACAATCAAAGATGCCACCAGGAGATCTGTATCGAACCAGAAGAGATGGGGTCTCCTTGGTGGCCCCACCCACCATAAAAAGATCCCCCTCATCTCCCTGGATGAAAATAATACCTCAATTTTCCATGATAACCCTATAAACTGTAAATTGTAAATATATTGCACGAATTCAAGCCTAATTTCCGATTAAATATAAATCCATGGAGAAACATGCAGTCCATTGAAATTAGAGCAGGGAGCAGATTTCCTGGATTTAACTATAGTATCATAATCCGAAGGGGGATTCCGAATGAGAAGGTCTGGGGCCATACTCGTATCGGTTCTGTTGATCGCTTCTGTTCTTGCGATAATGAAAATTGATCTGGAAACGTTCGCTACAAACGATCCTCCAACACGGAACGAGGATTGGACCATGGACATGAACGTATCGGAGGCTTCACTTGGTTCGTTCTGGGGCGAGGATGCGGGTGATAGTTCAGGTGAGTCAGTTTCCGGAGCAGGTGATGTGAACGGTGACGGGTTCGATGACATCCTGATAGGGGCGGTATATAACGATGAAGGGGGAATTTATGCCGGTCAGACGTATCTGATCTTGGGCAAGGGATCCGGTTGGGCGATGGACACCAACCTGAGCCAGGCCGATGCGTCGTTCTGGGGCGAGGAAGCTGATGATCATTCAGGTCATTCAGTTTCCGGAGCAGGTGATGTGAACGGTGACGGTTTCG
>JAFGLL010000044.1 GCA_016928095.1 Thermoplasmatota archaeon | reverse complement strand
TGTCCATCTGCTGTATGGCAAGGACATCGTACGGGTGAACCCCTATCAGGATCTTTCCCGATGTGTCCAGCTTGTTCTTTACTTCGAAGGAACTGCTAATATCATAGGATAGGAGATCCTCGTGCGGAGGCAGAAGTATCTTCTTGGGCGGGAGCACGGTCACATCGTGATCGAGCCTCAGTTCGCTTGCGTCATCCAGAGGTCCAAAAACGAACCTGGACCCTTTCGATATTACACCTATGACCTCTCTTTCGTTATCCCCGATAAGTCTGTTCACGAATTCCAACCATTTATCCCTGTTCATGGCTTTCATCTATATCCCCCTGGATGCGTACCTGTGGCCCCCTGGTCAGTTTCAAAGATGGGGGCGCATCGATATCCGAAGATGATATCGGGGCCATTCGAAAACGAGCGACCCACGGGCAAACTCCTCCTACATATTTTTAGTTTATGTAAGAACAAAAGGTCTACTGTCTGGTAATCCTTCAGGATATCCGTCATGATGATCGAAGGTACTTTCGGATAACCGCCAGGGAACCGGTTTATATACAGGCCGGGTTCCATACACAATGGGACCTGAAAATGGCTTCGAACAGACAGTGGAGCTCCAATTCCTGAAGAAGGCATTCAGGGACCATTACCAGAAACAGCCGGTCGATCCACCTTACAGGTTCACCCGAAGGGAATGGGGGTTCTTCCCCTTCGGCGGAAAGATGATGTTCCGTCACATCGGCTTCCAGCGCAGGAGCGAGATAGACCAGTTCTTCATCGAGACGGCCCCCATGCATGCATATTATTCGACAGCGTATTATGGTGATCCCGCACTGCAGCCAATGGGTGAGAAGTTCAAGACCTGGATGGGGGCGGACCTGATATTCGATCTTGACGCGGACCATCTACCGAATGCGGAGGCGATGAGCTACAGCGAACAGCTTGAAAAGGTAAAGGAAGAGGTAAAAAGACTGCTATTCGATTTCATCCTTGATGACCTGGGGCTCCCTGCAGAACATACCCATCTTCACTTCTCGGGAGGAAGGGGTTACCATGTCCATGTGAGGGCTCCCGAGGTCCTGCAGATGGATAGTCGTGACAGAAGAGCTATTGTGGATTATATCACAGGCAGAGGAGTGAATTTTGACATATTATTCCCAAAGTATGCAACAGATTATAATCCCAGATTCAGAACCTACAAGGAAAGGAGGAATTTTAAAAAAAGAGATGATGGAGGATGGATCAAGAAGATATATGAAGGAAAAGACATACTTATTTCCAGACTCCTTGATATCGAGAACAATAAGGATCGTGTTGAATATCTTTTGAATATTTCAGGACAAAAAAAGTTGGATATCAAGCATCAAAAATGTGAAACTATCATAAATGATCTTTTTATAAAGGGAAAGGGAAATTCAGCTAGACGGATGTTGGATGAGGATAAGTTCCCCATAGGATCAACAAAAAGGATAGATAATGATTTCCTTAGATTGGCTGTAAGTTTCTCTTCAATCGATCTTAGCGGGGAGACGGACGAACCCGTGACAACGGATATCAAACGCCTCATACGATGCCCCGGGTCCCTCCACGGAAAGACAGGTCTGAAGGTGATGGAGGTTCAAAAGGAGTACCTGAAGGATTTCGACCCCCTGAGGGACGCGGTGGCGCTCCCCGATGATCCGATCAAGTTGTCGATCGTCAAAGGATCGACCCATAAAATGGGGGGGGAGAACTTCATCCTGAATGAGGGAGAGATCGATGTACCGTTGTATCTTGCTTATTTCCTGATAGCAAGGAGACAGGCCTCACTCTCCTCATCATATCCTGACCATTGAACTGTGCATGTCCTCGCTATTGTCCCCTTCGTCCCCTCCGCCTCTTTTGGTAAAGAGTATTATTATTACTATCAGGGCAATGACCGCCATAGCCGCGGTCACCCCGATTATAGCATACGGGGAGTCGGTGGCAACCATGGGCTCCTCATCATCGTCATCATCATCGGGGATCACAGGTTCCTCCACCTTCGATCTTTTCAGCTGCAATATGATGGTGAGCTCGTTGCTGCTTTCCGGTTCCTGCGTGTCCGGGTCTATTGCATTGGTGAATACCCTGATCAAGACCTCCAGGTCCCGGTCAGCTATGATCTCGACAGGTGCCTGCATGAGAAGTGTGGCCCTCACCTCGTCCCCCGGCTCCATGTCATCTATATCCGTCAGGTCGATCGAGGTGGTCCATCCCTCTTCCCCGAGCTCATAGAGTACTGGTATCTCGAGAGTGACGCTATCGATCTCGTTGCCAGCGTTCTTGATGCGCAGGGTGTAATTCAATCTATTTCCTGCCTCAACCTCTATTGGCGTGAGCGGTGTGGAGAGGTTGATCAGATGATAGTACTCCGGGATTATGGTCATCCTCTGTACGTCGTCCCCATCGGATGACCCGGTATATGCCATAGTAAGAACAAGGTTCCCTTCCGTGAGCGGTGATATCCCCGGAGGAACCGCTATGTCCCCTTCCCCCTGTCCCTCGAGCTCGGGACTGATGAATATCGTGAAATCTGCAGAGTCCCTGTTGTAAGTAAGGCGGGCCTCCTCCGGTGTCACGGTCTCATCATCGAATACCGCCGAGGCCGCCCAGAACCTGCCGGTGGGTTCTCCGTCATGTTCTTCGGTTACATTGACCGACAGAGTGACCGTCAACTGGTCGAGGATGGTGAATTGGCTCCCCTCTACCTGTCCATATATCTCGAGGTATCCCTGGTCATCATCGGAAGGGTCAACTGAGATCTGGTATTCATCCTCATCGACACTGATCGATGCAGAGATACCTTTGGCAGGAGCCTGGTACAGAACAAGGGTCATCAATGTGATGATAAGAAGGACCGACCAGATCTTCCTCATGATTGGAGAATGAGGCATGACATATAAAATATGGTCGGATGTTCCGTAGCAATCGACACCTTTTTGACCATGTAGCCGGATAATGGCCTCGATGAGGCCGGATGATAAGGATGATAACAGATCTACCATTCAGGAGATCGGCGAAGTGTACGCGGCCGAGAAAGCCTCCATCAAGATCACAAGGCTCCCCGACGAATTCTATGAAAAGGCCAACTCCCTCATAGAGGGTATCAGGGCCAGGATCGAGAACTTCAAAGCGACCACCAAGGAAGAGCTGTCGGAAGAATACTATGATCTGGCAGAGGAATACAAACGACAGAAGGATATCCTGAACAGTATCTACAATATGAGGGAGAGGAAAATAGTATTGATGGCGATGAACTCCGCCCGCAAGATAACCCATTCCACGGAGAACATGGTCCATGATGAGGAGAACCTGTTCTTTGACCTGAAAATGGAGATGGAGAAGATCCGAGGACGGATCCTCAGGTTCGGAGCCCGGTCACAGGAACCCCTGAGAGCCGAAACAGGCTTGAACATCCCCCTTGCAGATTATGAAGATCCAGAACCGGAACCGCTATCACCTTTCAGGGATAGGAATTTGTACAAGCAGAGACCGCCTCCGAAGGAAAAACCCGAGATCAAAAAGGAGGAGGTAAATGAGCTCTTGGCGCCTCCACTGAAAAAGAGGTCAAAGGATGACCTGCCCGAGGGAATGATCGCGGTGAAGGCATTGAGGGATATCGCGACCTTCATCTGCCCGGACAAGACCCCCATAACGATGAAGAAGGAGGATGTTGCGGTGCTTCCAAAGGAGATCGTCAATATACTGGTCATGAACGGGTCCGTGGAGCCAATAGGGGGTACCAGGTGACGGCACCTGTACCATTGATACTGCATCTGTCACAGGACGATCCCAAAAAGTGCAGCGCAAGGAAGATGGCAAGGTTCAACAAGGCAAGGATCGTAGTACGCTTTCACGACATACCTTACGGATGTCTCCTTCTCGATCCATTTTCCAAGACGGCCCTCTCCCCTGCGGACAGGGAGATCGTCCTGAGCAGAGGCCTTGCAGCTATAGACTGCTCATGGGAAGAGGCAGAGAAAGTGTTCAAGAAGTTCCTTCTTTTCCGTAAAGTGAATTCGAGGGCCCTTCCGATCCTTCTAGCGACGAACCCGGTCAAGTTCGGGAAGTGGGGTGAGCTTTCCACATTGGAAGCACTCGCCGCCTCATATTATATCATGGGGTTCAAGGAGGAGGCGAACGAGATGATGTCCATTTACACCTGGGGCCACAATTTCATAGAGATAAACCGCGAACCCCTGGAGGCCTATTCGGAGTGTTCGAACAGCACGGAAGTGGTAGAGGTCCAGAAGGAGTTCGTTTAGGACCGGGCCCATCGGTCAATATCATAAGGGAACATCATCCTCGATCCGTATTACAGGTCCAGGACCTTCAAGGTTCACTCCTCTTTCTCGATATCCAGAGGGCTGACGATCCTCGGTTTCGGGTTCTCCTTGTCAGCCTCCGGACCCCTCACGAAGGTACCGCAATGGGGACAGAAGTCCAGGTTCTGGTCCAGTCTTGCCTCGCATTTCGGGCATACGCCTCCCTGCTGCTCCACACCTTTTCTCTTTGCCCAGAAGTTCCATAAGATGAATGTGGTTATCACCACGAGGCCGATGAACACGATCTCCATTATCATGAGCGTGTTGGAGTCCAGACCGATCGGACCATCATTATCTTGTCGGGTCATGACATAATCGATGTACCTGTCCTGACCCTCACCGGGGTACATCACTACAATGCTGCATAGCAGGAACTCCTCTGACATGGTCCCCAGGATGAAATTATTTCGGTTCATCGTGAGATTGATGGTCGCTCCCTCGATCTTGATCAGGGAAATATTTCCACCCTTGACGTAACTTCCCTCATCCCAGACCGTGTAAGCGGTCTCACCACCGGAATAGGACATGATGAAATCGAAGGTCTCCGTCTCATCCGGATCGCTCCTTGTGTAACCGCAGATGAAGTAGGTATAGTTCCTGTCGTTCTCTATACTACCCCGGACCGTGATGATGCATGAGAAATATGTACTATCCTGGACTATCTTCAGGGACCCGATGTCCACATTCTTCCTTTCCTCGAACTCACCGGCCTTATTGTCATCGAGATTGCCAAGGTCCATCAACCTGTCCAGAGGTCCTTTCTTCGGATCGGCCAGGACATCGTTCTCACTGTCCTGGTAAACCTTGGATACCCTCTCCTGGGCCATGGCAGACTGTAACAGGATCAAAGTCAGCATCATGAGGGTCAGGGCGATCGCGTTTTTTCTACCATTTATCAGGTTCACCTTCCCTTTATCGACAGGATGTGTTTTAATATATCGGTCAATTGGCTTTGACCGTCGTGGTCGCATGCCCATCCTTTTTATTATATATAAGAAGAGATTTAGGGCAGAGCCGGAAGGCAGACGACACTGCCTCCATCTATCTCCGAGGAATGACGATGACCGGGACTGCCAATGAGGAATTGGATACTACCAGAGAGACGGCAGAGGGAGGTTTCGAAATCCATTCGATGGAAAAGAGATGGCAGGATTTCTGGGACAGGGAAGGGATATATCGGTTCGATCCATCCTCGAAGAAACCACCTTTCACCATAGATAATCCCCCAAGATATGCTTCCGGTCCTCTTCATGCCGGTCATGCGGTACATTATACTCATATAGACTTCGTGGCGAGGTACAAGCGGATGCGCGGCTTCAATGTTATGTTCCCTTTATGCTTCGATGTCAACGGGATGCCCATAGAGGTCAAGGTCGAGAAGGAGTACAATATCAAGATGAGGGAATACGACCGGCACGAGTTCATCAAGCTCTGCAAGGAATTCGCCAATGGCAACATCTCGGAGATGACCCGGCAGTTCAGGATATTCGGGGAATCCATGGACCCTTCGGTATACTATCAGACAGATGCAAAATACTACAGACGCCTGACCCAGATATCGTTCATAAGGATGTTCGGCATGGGACGGATATACAAAGCGAACCATCCCGTGAACTGGTGTCCCCGCTGCGGCACCGCACTGGCAGAATCCGAGGTGGAATACCAAGACAACATCACCAAGTTGAACACCATTCATTTCACCCAGGCGGACGATCCGTGCAGAAAGGTCGCCATCGCAACAACCAGACCAGAGCTGCTGTGCACCTGCCAACTGGTGGCGGTCCATCCGGATGACAGAAGGTATATGGACATAGTGGGAAGAGAGCTGGTCACTCCGATCTTCGACAGGAAGGTCCCCGTGGTCGCCGACGATGCAGTGCAGAAGGATTATGGAACAGGGGTCGTGATGATCTGCACCATAGGTGACAAGGAAGACCTTCGTTGGGTGTTCAAGTACGGCCTGAGGCTGGAAAAGGGGATAGATGAGCATGGCAGGATGACCGAACTTGCCGGAATATACAGCGGACTGGAGCTCAAAGAGGCCAGAAAGAGGATCATCAAGGACCTCAGTGCTTCCGGGAAGCTCATAAAGCAGGAGGACAATCCTCAGAACGTTGGGACCTGCTGGAGATGTCATACTGCGATCGAGTACCTGCAGGTTCCACAGTGGTTCATGAAGATCCTGGACATGAAGGAGGAGGTGCTTAACGCTGCGGACAGGGTCGAATGGTTCCCGGAGTTCATGAAGGTAAGGCTCAGGGAGTGGGTCAATTCGCTGACATGGGACTGGGTCATTTCAAGGCAGCGCTATTTTGCCACACCCATCCCTGTATGGGAGTGCACGAAATGCGGGGCTCCGGTCCTTGCCAATGAGGAGGACTGCTATGTGGACCCGACGATCGATAGCCCCCCCGTTAAAAAGTGCCCTCGATGCGGCGGGAAGCTCAAAGGTTCCGAGGAGGTTTTCGATACATGGATGGATTCCTCCATAACCCCCCTTTACAACTCCTTCTGGGTCCGGGATGGTTCACAGTTCGAAAAACTCTATCCCATGTCGCTGAGGCCGCAGTCCCACGACATCATCAGAACATGGGCATTCTATTCGATCGTAAGGGGATTGAAGCTTGCCGATGACATACCCTGGAAGACCATCATGATGGGAGGTTTCATACTCGCCCCTGACGGGACCCCCATGCATGCATCCAAGGGAAACGCGGTGGACCCTCTGGAATACCATAGGGAATACGGTGCGGACCCCATCAGGTATTATGCGGCCACCTGTACACTTGGTAAGGACCACCCGTTCAGGATCAATGATGTCAGAAGGGGGTCCCAGATAGTCCGCAAGCTCTATAACATAGAACGCCTCCTGTCACAGGCCTTCAAGGAGCTCAGACCTAAAGAGCTCATCGCCATCATGGAAAAGGTTCGCTCGGACCGTTCGCTTATCCTCCCAGTGGACAAATGGGTATTGAACCGATTCTCCCAGATCGTGGATGAAGCGACAGAAGCTGCGGACACCTATCAGTTCGACAAGTCCGTCAAGGCGGTGGTCGACTTCATGTGGCTCGAGGTTGCCGACCATTATCTGGAAATGATCAAGCACCGTTTAAGGGAAGGGGATATGGGGACAATCTACACGGCCTATACAATAGGTATCGGGATCCCCAAGCTTCTCGCACCTTTCCTTCCTCATATTACCGAAGATGTCTACCAGGAACATTACAGGGCTTTTGAGGGAGCGAGGTCGATCCACATCTCGGAGTGGCCCAAGCCTCCGACGATAGGAGATGCCGGAGCCAAGATCGGTCTGCTCGCGGTCGACATCGTTGCAGCCGTTAGAAGGTTCAAGAGCGATAACAAGATCGCTTTGGGAGCGCCTATCGGTCCGGTGAGATTGATCACCAAGGAGCACCAAAGGCTCGCACCTTCATTGGAGGACATAAGAGGGACCATCAAGGCCTCTGAAGTGACACTTGAACGCTCGGAGGACCTGACCGAGGAGGTGACCGGTCTGAGACCCATATTCAAGGAGCTGGGGCCGAAGTACAGGGACCGGATGAAGGCAATCGTCGAGGTCTTCAATGACCCCGTTAAAGGGGTCGAGCTCGCTCAGGCCCTGACGATTGATGGAAATATTTCCTTCGACCCGGGTGACGGTCTTGGAGAGATAACCCTGGGACCCAACATGGCGGAGGTGGAGAGTAAATGGGTCTTCCAGGGCAGGGACGTGAGATATCTGCCTGTCGGAGATGTTATAGTCGTTCTGGAGAGCGTCCAACCACACTCTCCCTGAACATGGTTCCCTTCATGTGACCTGGGATGGCCAAAACTCCCTGGTCCGATCGAAAGTCCGTTAATTAGGTGATTCCTTACGATAATATCCATTTATATAGTTTAACTGGTTATGCCATTTTGGTTTCTGTAGTATAAGGTTGGATGGAGGCCCATTATATGTTCACATTTTTGGTGACCTTCCTGGGTGTTCTTGTGTTGTATCTGCTCCTGGTATGGGGTTCGGGGGATGCTGGATCGGCGTACTGGGCCATCGAAGAGGTCCTGGCGGGATTCGTCCTCGCCCTGATATCTGCAGGCATCGCGAGGGCGATCCTTGGGAAGGCGGAGAATTCCCGGATGTTCCTGAAGTGGCCCCTGTTCCTGATATATGTCCCGACGGTTTTCCTATGGAACCTGGCCAAGGCCAACGTGGACGTTGCATACAGGGTCATAACAGGCAGGATCAATCCGGGCATAGTAAGGATCAGACCCGGTCTGAAGACAGACCTGGGCAGGACCATACTTGCAAATTCGATCACCCTCACCCCGGGGACCCTGACGATCGACATCGACAGGAAGACCGGTGACCTCTTTGTTCACTGGATCAATGTCCGGGATACCAAGACGGATGAGGAAAAGACACGAGCGGTATGCGGAAGCTTCCCGGAATGGGCAAGGAGGTTGTCGGAATGAGCTTTGAACACCTTGATATCATTCTGATCGGCGTTGCGATACTCGGTGTCGGGATACTCGTATCCCTTTTAAGGCTCTTTCTCGGTCCCACCTCGCCGGACCGGGTGGTCGCTCTTGATACCATCAACACACTTGTCGTAGGAATGATGATAGGCCTGGGAGCCTACTATGAGGAAGTTGTGTTCATTGATATAGGGATAGTATATGCCATACTATCCTTCGTGACGACACTGTTCATAGCCAGGTTCATATCTACGAGAAAGGAGAAGGAGGTTGGGCCATGACATGGGATTGGGCCATGATAACGATCCTGGTGCTCATCATCATCTCAGGTATATTCTCTCTGCTTGGAGCCATCGGGCTTCACAGGTTTCCTGATGTTTACACCAGACTGCATGCGGCGACGAAGACCACTACGTTCGGTTCCATCTTCCTGGCCATTGCGGTCATTGTCTATTCTATATTCAGGATCACGGAGGTCGGTCCGGAGAACGATGGAGCTTTCATAACTCTGGCAGCCCATACGTTCATCGCCCTGTTGGCGATACTGATCACCAATCCCACAGGAGCCCATGCGATAGCAAGGGCAGCAAGGAAGACCGGGATCGCCCCCGAGCAGGCGGTCATCGATGAGTACGAGGAGGTGGACTGATGGACCTGAGCGCTTTTCTCTATGATGCCGTTCACTTCATAGTTTTACTTGGAATAATCGGCTCCGCATTCCTTGTCGTCAAGTTCAAGGACCTTGTCTCGGCTACCATCGCACTCGCAGCCTGCTCGCTGCTGGTATCATTGGAATTCTTCATCCTCCAGGCTCCCGACGTGGCCATTGCAGAGGCGGCGGTGGGGGCGGGACTGACCACTGCCATACTCATCTTTGCCATAAAGGGCACCAGAAGGAGGGAGGAGTATTGATAGGTAGAGGCTGGAAGCTGGCGGCCCTGTTCCTCATGATATTCCTCATGGGGTTCGTGGTCTGGGAGATCCGTGATTTCGGGGAGCCCTCAGGTAAACCCGTCGACCGTGACCTTGACGGCGAACAGGATGTCGGTGAGGATGGACGCCTCGTGTGGGACGATGGTACCGGGCAGATAGATATCCATGATGCGGAGACGAACACCACCATCCGTCAGGACAGGACTATGATGGATGATGCTTTCCTTTCCGGAGCTGCAGACCCCAATGGCACGGTGAACTCGAACAATGTGGTCACCGCCATCGTGTTCGACTACAGAGGTTTCGATACACTGGGAGAGGCAACGATACTGTTCGCGGCAGTATCTGGTGTCCTGGCGACGATCAGGGTCGCCTTCCCAGGAAATAAAGGTGCAAAAGGAGGTGAGGACTGATGGAGGAAATGTCACCCATTGTCAAGACCATCACCAAGATAGCCTTCGCACCGATATTCCTGTTCGGCTCCTATATAATACTCCACGGCCATCTGACACCCGGAGGAGGGTTTCAGGGAGGTGCTATCATCGGAACCCTCATGGCCCTATATCTCATCGCGTTCGGTGCTGTCAAATGGAGAAAGAAGCTGCTTTCCATAATTGAGAGCATGGGTCTCCTCGTTTTCATAGGGACGGCCTTCCTGGGTCTCACATCGGGATACTTCTTCTTCAACTTCATCGGTGGGACCGGGTTCCCCCTGTTCGGTGAGAAATTACAGACAGGTGAACTTATAGATGGAGTATTCTTTCCCTCGAACAACGCACCCCTGTTATCTTCCGGTACGATAGCCGTTATGAACATATCGGTAGGTCTCGAGGTGATAGCAGGACTCACGCTGATCATCGTTGCAATGGGCCTGTTCGCTTTCACCGGTAAGGAGGGGGGTGAGTAGAATGATGTCGGAGATCCCGTACCTTGCCGTGGTTGCCTTGATAGCGATCGGACTCTACATCGTGATGTTCAAGCGCAATCTGATCAAACTCGCCATGGGGATAACATTGATAGAAACAGGTGCCAACCTGTTCCTGATCACACTGGCGTTCAGGTCCGGTGACAGGCTTTCGGCCCCTGTGTTCACATCACAGATCATGGGGGGCAGCGCACCTGCCTATTCACTTCCGACACCGCATGCACTCACCCTGACATCCATCGTGATAGGGGTTGCCACCACCGCGCTCCTGCTGGCGTTCTTCATGAAGCTCTATCAGAAGTTCCGGGTCTCGACCGTTGACGAGATGAGGAGGTTGAGAGGATGAGCTTCTACGACTCACTTATCGAGAACGCTCCGGCGATCATAATCGCCATACCGCTCTTGTTCGCCTTTGCCACCCCTCTCATATCCAAGCTTAGCAAGGTCCTGAGGAATGCATGGGCGATCATGGGAGTGCTCTTCTCCGGAGCCCTCATGTATGTTCTTGCGTGGGAAGTGTTCAGGGACGGAGGCAGTGTGGCCAGAACCTATGTTTTCGGTGGAGCCGAAGGGACTTCCTTCGATGTCCTGAGCAACATCAGGATCACATTCTACGTTGACGGGATGGCTGCCTTCATGGGCCTGATCATGGCCACCGTTGCCCTTGGTGCTGTAATATATTCGTTATCTTTCGTGAAGAAGTACACGGGGCAGGACAAGTACTATACTCTTCTCCTCCTCATGCTGGCCGCGAATTTTGGTATGGTGTTCACCGGGGATATCTTCAACCTCTTTGTCTGGTTCGAGGTCTCCTCGGTCGCGATCTGCGGGCTCGTTGCGTTCAGGACCAACAGGGGAGAATCCTTCGAAGGAGCGGCGAAATACCTCATATATTCGACCATAGCTGGCCTGCTGCTCCTGTTTGCCATAGGTATATTGTATGGTCAGTACGGCCACCTTAACTTAGAATACCTGTCAGCGGCCATAGGTGCTGACGGCACAATTCTTATCGTGGACAAGATAGTCCTTGGCATCCTGATAACGGTGTTCGCACTGAAGGCCGGGGCTGTACCGATGCACATGGCCACGCCCGATGCATATTCTGAAGCTCCGGCTCCTATCACTGCAATGATGGTCACCGCCTCCCAGGCTGGTCTTTATGCGGTCTTCAGGACCGGGTGGACCCTCTACGGCGGGAACATATCCAGGGCAGCGGCCGAACTCGATCTTATCCATGCTGTCGGTTATGTGTTGGTGATATTGGGTTTACTCTCCATGTTCGTAGGAGTTACCCTGGCCCTTGTTCAAAAGGATATCAAGAGGCTCATGGCCTACCACGCCATCTCGCAAACGGGTTATATGTTACTTGGGGTCGGGGTCGGCCTTGCAGTGTATGCCTCAGGGGACAATACCGATTTCAGTCTGTACGGTAGGACCGCATTGGCAGGGGGAATATTCCATATATTCAACCACGCCCTTTACAAAGGTCTTCTGTTCCTGACGGCCGGTGCGATCATATACAAGGCCGGTACAAGGGACCTGAACAAGATGGGAGGGCTGGGCCGGGACATGAAAATGACCGCCCTGTTCTTCATAATCGGTGCCCTTGCCATCGCCGGTATCCCGCCATCCAACGGCTTTGCATCGAAGTTCCTCATCTATGAATCGGTATTCCATTTCAACCCGGTGATCGGAGCCATCGCCATGCTGGTCTCGCTCCTTACCCTGGCCTCCTTCGTCAAGGTGTTCTACGCCGCTTTCATGGGTCCAAAGAACTCCGAAATGAAGACCGGCGAGGTTCCGAGGTCGATGCTTATAGGTATGTCGGTCCTGGCAGGAATGATATTGGTCTTCTCCTTCCTCCCATCGCTGGTACTGTCTGAGATAGTGGATCCCGCAGTGACCGCACTGGCCGGTCCTGGGCCCGAGATCGGGACCAACCTGACGCTCTTTTCGGGACAGGGGAGCTGGAATGCTCTTGTACTCCTTGGAGTGCTGTCGATAGTGCTGATATTGGGCATTCTGATAAGGTCATGGGGGCAGAAAGGAACGGTACCCAATGGTGAAGGGAAGAAGCCTTACCTGTTCGGGAACCCGACAGAGGTCAATGGCAATCCTATCGTCGTACCGGCCAGCAATGTCTACTGGGGTTTCGTGAAAGCCCTTCAAAAATACTACAGACCCATGGAGAAGATGCATTCCGGACTGATCAACGAATACGTGTTCTGGTTCGTGGCAACGGCCGGGATGGTGATGCTTGCACTGGCGTTCCTTTGAGGTGATCGAAGATGAAGCTTACCAAACACTTTGATAAGAGCCTTTGGGTCTTTCACGTCAATGCAGCCTCCTGCAATGGCTGCGACATAGAGATCGTGGCGGCGCTGACGCCGAGATATGACGTGGAGCGTTTCGGCATCAAGCTCGTCGGGACACCTCGCCATGCGGATGTCCTGCTCGTGACAGGTCCCGTCAATACGCAGATGGCCGACCGGGTTCGAAGGATATACGAGCAGACCCCGGGACCCAAGGCGGTCCTGATATGCGGGAATTGCGGATCGACATCAGGGGTCTACTACGATTCCTATTGTATCCAGGGCCCTTTCGATGAGTTCATCAAGAAGGTCGACCCGAATGCGATAATCGTTTATGTTCCCGGCTGCCCGGTCCGGCCAGAAGCCATCATCATGGGTGTGGTGGAGGCATGGAAGGCACTTGAAAAATTGAGGGGTGAGGCCTGATGAAATACCTCAGTGCGGAAGAGATCACCATATCCTTCAAGGAAAAGTTCAAGGACGACCTCATAGAGGAGCCCTACATCAAAACGTTCCGAAACGGTGTCAAGAAGACCCCCTACTCGCAGATATTCGTTCGTGTGAAGCGGGAGAGGTTCATAGAGGCTGCAGAGCATCTCATCACCTTCGGATGGCCTCATCATACCGTTGCCTCCGGGTCGGACCTTGGAGAAGAGATAGAGGTCCTCTATCACTTCGAGGTGTATTCCGAGAGCCACGGTCATGGTATCCCTGTGACCATCGGCACAAGATGCCCCAAGAGCGATCCACATCTGCCCTCCCTTTCGGATGTTTTCCCCGCGGTGACCCCGACCGAGAGGGAGAAGCAGGAGTTCCTTGGTGTTGCCATAGACGGCATCAAGGACAACCGCAGGATGTGGCTGGTTCATGCTGTTCCTGTCGGTGTGTATCCCTGGAGGAAGGATGAGTTCGGGCCGGAGAAGCTCGTGAGGAAGATCCATGATGACCCGTCAGGGGGAACGGACGGAACGAAAGTTATAGCCGATTACGCTCCTTTCCCGTCTGGTCGACCACCGGTTCCCAAAAAGAAGGAAGGAGGTGACGCATAATGGCAGCTGCACCACCGTACCCGCTGGAGATAGGTCCGATCCACCCTGCCCTGAAGGAGCCAACACAGTTCAAGTTCACCATAGAGGGCGAGGCCATCGTGGATGTGGACTTCCAGCCAGGGTTCAATCACCGCGGTATTGAGTACATGGGGATGAAGAGGAACCCTCTTCAGGTTCTCCACCTTGCCGAAAGGGTCTGCGGGATATGCTCAGCAGCCCACCAGTTCGTATTCTGCAGGGCCGTGGAGCACGCTTCCGGGATCGTTCCCACGGAAAGAGCAGACTACCTGAGGATGATAGTCGCGGAGCTTGAGAGGATACACTCACATCTCCTGTGGGCCGGGGTCGCGGGACACGAACTTGGTTTTGACTCCGTTCTTCATTACACCTGGAAGATCAGGGAGGATGTCCAGGACATACTGGAATACCTCACGGGCAACAGGGTAAACCATGCGTTCTACAATATAGGAGGGGTCCGCAGGGATGTATCACCTGAGGGGATCGAAAAGGCAAGGAGGATCCTCCAGCGGTACAAGAAACTCGAGGATACGGTCCTGAACATCTTCCTTTCCGACCCCACGATCGCTCACAGGACGCAGGATGTTGGTATTCTCACGTACAAGAACGCCATGGAACTGTGCGCTTGCGGGCCGCTTACGAGGAGCGTCGGGGTCAAAAAGGACATCAGGTTCGACTGGCCCCATGCTTCCTACGGGGATATGATGGATGACTTCAGGGTGGTCATACCCTCATACTATGGGTACCCCGATAAGGGAGATGTGTTCTCACAGATCATCGTCAGGCTCTACGAGCTCTTCGAATCCGTAAGGATGATCGAATGGGGGCTTGACAATATTCCGGATGGACCCATCACCTCCGAACCGAACCTCTCGGCCCTTCTAATGGCAAAGCTGAGAATGGCGGGGGGGGAGGGCATCGCCCGTGTGGAAGCCCCGAGAGGCGAGGACATCCACTATGTCAGGCTGAAGGCAGGGAAGATGGAGCTGGATTCCTGG
>JAFGLL010000043.1 GCA_016928095.1 Thermoplasmatota archaeon | reverse complement strand
GATATGGACCAGTACGAGATCGATGAATGGTACGATCACATGGACAGGTGGGAATGGGACCATTACTATACTCCGTTCGATATCCTCGGGAAGATGGAATCCCTCATCTTCGCCGTTTACGGATTCACGGACTTCCAGGGGCACACTCTATCGGTCACAACGCTCCTTGACGAGGGAGACCTATACTTCCCACTCGGGACCTCGAAGGGATGGGAGAATCCCATCCAGGAGACCATTATCATCGCAAGAGTTCCGAAAGGGCGGTCCCTGGAACCGAACCTGGCCCCCTCACACTCGGCCTTCATGGATGACGGACACTATTACATATTCGAATACTTCGACGCAAATCCAGAGGACGACCTCGAAGCCTCGATCGAAAATGCAGCCTTTTCGGAGAGATTGTCTTCATCCGCCTCGAGGTTCATACACTGGAACACTGTGTGGGCCTCCCTTCTCTTCGCCGTCATCTTCGAACTGCTGCTATGGCTCTTCCTTCTGAAGCTGACGGCGAAGGCGAGTTCCGATAATATAAGGTTCAGAACATTCACAAAGCGGAACCTCGCAGTTGCAAGCCTCAACCTGGTGATCTCCGCTCCGGTCGCCTACCTCTTTATCGTGGAGGACCCGTTCTCGGGAAAGAGGCATATCGAGGATGATCTCGAGAGGAGGATATATAAAATGACATACCTCTCGTTCATCGTCCTCAATTTCGTCCTGATGCTCTGGGGGGTGCTCATATAAGCAGGATCGGAGCCCTCAAGGGACTGGTGGCAACACTCATAACGCTCACCGTGTTCTATGCCCTGGCCCTAATGGTTGTCATTCTCATCTCCTTTCTTGTGGGGGCATACATCCTCTCTCTTTTCACGGAGGAGCTCTTCACACAGGGCTTCTATGTTCTGTATCCAGGGATGCTCTTCATCGTATTGGGGGGGGCCATCGATCTGATAGCCGTCATCGCTATGACGGGTGTGAGGGTCTCCTTAAGGTCCAGCATTGGACGGGAGAGTGCGAAGGAAACCATCAGGGGTTGGAGAACTCACTACTTGATATTCCCGGTCCTACTCGTCTGCTCCTTCATCGTTGCAGCAGCCATTGTCTTCAAGCGCGAGGAGGTAGTGGAGACGTTCACTTTACTCCTAGTCTCTTCCGGGATCATATTCGCTTTCTATATTCTCAAATGGCAGGTCATAGACATCCCTGCCAAAGCACTCTCACAGCTGGGGAACGAAAAAGGCCTGAAGAGAGCGAGACTGTCCGCCATCCCTCTGGTCGTGCTCCTGTTCAGCTTCCTGCCGCTTCTGGCGTCATTCCGCTTCGAGGATGCCCCCACCGAGACGATAATCGTCGTTTACCTTGAGGTCCTGTATGCCTCTGCAATACTCATCAACCTCTACTGCATCGGAGGCCTGATGAAGGACCTCAACGTGGAGATAGCGACCTGGGAGAAGATCCTGGAGCTTCAGGCTGGATCGGATAGGCTCTGATGTTCCGTCGTTCACCCGCCGTTCTGGAAGCTCTTGAGGACCTTCTCATAGATTCCCTTATCCTCGCCTCTTGACCTGGCGTGCAGTTTCTTCAGGATCAGCTCGGGGGTCGAACGGGCATGAAGCCCTATGACCGGAGTTCGGTCCACTATGAGATCATGCTTTTCATCAAGGCCTCTTGCCTCTATCCCATCCACCCTGCAGCCGGTATATTTCCCGATCTCGTCCGCCATGTGGGTCACCACCACAGAATAGGCACCCCTTGCGGAGAGCTCCTCAAGGAACACCCCGATTATCCGGGATGCCGCCTCGAGCTCCGTCATCGCCTCGAGCTCGTCCGCGAGGACGATGGACCTTTCATCGGCCTTCAAGGAAAGGGGTAGCAGCTCTTTCAGGAACTCCTCGAGACCGCCTGCATCCATCCTTCTCTTTGGTCTGTAGATGAATACCCTGTCAATATCGGGGAGGAACGCCCTCTCCGCCGGAACTGGGAGTCCCATCCTCGCCATTATCAGTACCTGTGCTATGGTCATCAGAAGCGTGGTCTTCCCGCCCGAGTTCGCCCCCGTTAGCATGGCGGTCCTGGAATCGGATACATCGAAGCGGGGGAAGAGTTCCATCATCCCGGAAGGGACCGCACCAAGATGGTAGTCCACCTTCTGGTACTGGCGCTGGTCCCTGAGATGGAGGTCGGCGGCACCCTTCAGAGCAAGGTAGCCCTGGCATATCTGAAAGGGGGCCAGCGCAAGGTCTTCCACGAAAGTCCCCAGCCCCCAATTCCAGTCTAGGTCGACCGCCCATACGAGCTCTCTCATGACCTCGTCCCTGAGAGCAGCGAGTTCCCTTGCCAGTTCGACCTTTCTCCGGAACCGCGCCACCGCGGCCTTCTCCGTCATTGAGGAGATCATATCCTCGAGAGCTTCATTCTCGATCTCCAGGGGATACCTGATACGGAATAGGTCCTTTTTGACGCCCAGAGACCTGAGGACCATATCAGCGGACATCCTGGCATGTTGTCTGTATATCTCCCTGAGCTGCAATGTCTCCCCGCTGGAAAGTATCGAGAGGGCGTCGTTGCCGGAAAGCGTCAGTCCCGATATCGCCACTTTGAGGGACGCTTCCACCTCTTTCCTTATCTCCTCCACCTTCCCCCGTACCTCATCGGGTTCCAGGGGTCCCTGCGAAATGGCTGACAGCTCATCCATCACCTCCAACGCTCTCGCACAGGAGGTCTTTTCTCCGAAGAGCGATCTGAGACCGGATACGGCCCTGATCCTCTCGAGCTGGGGAAGAAGGTCCTGCATTGACCTCTCGGGCACTATCTCGATATCGGGGCTGGAATGGTGGACCGCTTCCACTATCGGGAGGAGTTCCTCATCCAGCTCCCTCCTGCTGTAAACATACACCATGTCCCCTTCGAGACCGCTGGACAGTTCGTCCGGGGTGATCACGAGACATGTCGAATCAAGCCCTTTTCTCCTGATGCCCTGATATGCCTCCTCATCCTCCACGAGTATGACATACCGTTCCTTCCTTCCCGAGAGCTTTCCCCCTGGCTTTTTCGATACCGCCCTCAGGAGTTCCTCCACCATGGCACGGTCCCTCCCCTCCAGAAGGGACCTGCATGAGAACACTTCCTCTGCCAGCTTCTGCTTCTGTTTCAGGTCCCCTCCCGGCACCAGGAGCAGAGCCCTGTTCCTTGAGGTTTCGGTATGCATGTGTCCCCTGAGAAGCTCGATCAACGAACAGTATACCTGACCCGAAGCCTCGGTTCCCAGCACGTGTCCGGGATCCAGGCCTTTGAAGGAGAGCACGAGATCGACCGCCATTCTCTGAGAGATCCCTTCAATGCTGGAAATGATGGATACGTTCCCTTCGATCAGTGCCTTGACGAAACCTGCTTCCCCTCCAAGTTGCCTTTCTATGGCAGAGAGCCTTCCCTTACCTATACCCCTTACGGACAGAAGACGGGACCTGTCAAGTATCATTTCCTCCAAGCCCCGGGCACCTCCTCCATTGCCTCCCTACCCACAAGATCGTGGTCCGTGTCCCATTTATCGATCCTGGCGCAACATCTCCCATTATCCTTGAAAAGTGAAACGATGCCGTCACAGACATATCTTCCGACCCCTCCAGGAGCACCAACGTCGTAATCCACCAAAAGGGTGGTCACCCCATATTCCCTGGCGGCTGTCAGAAGCTCCTCAAGCATGGTGAACCACTTTCCAGCACCCCTCAGTGCCATGGCTTCGGGATGGTCCAAGACCAGCCTGTCAAGGGAACCGTCCCTGATGAGCCCCATCAGCAGATCTACCCGATCGAGGTCGAACAGGTCCATGATCATGGGCTCATCCGTTGTGAAAAGAGGCTCAAGCCTTCCGATGCCCCTGAGTTTCCTTATGACATTCACCAGAGGGACCGTTGTGAAACCTACGAGCAGACAGGCCTCCTCTTCTCTGAGACCTTCAGAGATGAACGAGAGCGATAGATGTGTCTTACCAACGCCTGGCGGACCGGTGATATTGATGACGGATCCCCCGGGAAGACCGGATCCGACCAACAGATCAAGGTCCTCGATGCCGAAACAAGCCAGCTCTCTGGTCATAGCCACCACTTCTCCAATGAAGGGTATAGCTGCTCGCTTTCTATTTTAAAAATTGTCTAGGGAGTGGCAAGAAAACCGAACCATCAGGAGAGGCCTTCCTCCTTCATCCTCTGAATGAACCTTTTTTCCCTCTCCATTCCCATCCTGGCATCCATCTCGATGTCGGTTTCCAGCATCTCTTTGATCCTCTGCTGTCTGTTCAACCACTGCTCCATGCAGGAGCGGATGACCTCGGACGGGTTGTAGTGATTGTCCTTGCAGAAGCGGAAGAAGTCCGTGGCGGTATCCTCGAAGTTCCTTGTGACAGCAATATGTATCTGGTCGCCGGACCGATAAACCTTCATAGATCTTTTTCCCATGGAGATCCTCCTTTTACTATGCACTTATAAGATTTCATCCCTCCGGGCATTATAAATTAGTTTGGATGATATTCGACCTCATGTAGAATAATGTACATGATGGTCTCCGGGGGATATCTTTATCACACTTTCCGACGATCGGCCATCATGAAGAGCCCCCTCAAGAACGGAGTGAACAAGACCGTCAGGAGGATGGTCAAGGACCCGTATTCATGGAAGAGACGATGGACGGCCGAACGAACGGGGAATAAAGCGGAAGTGGAAAGTATATCAAGGGCTTATATCGACTTCCTCGATAGGGCAAGGACAGAAAGGGAAGTAGTGAACTACTGGGTCGAAAAATTGAGGGAGGCGGGTTTCAGAGAGCTCCTTAAAGTACCAAAAAGGAAACCTCGACCCGGAGAGGGGTTCTTCCAGGTGAACAGGGAACGGTCATTGATGGCCGGCATTGCAGGCAGTCATGAGCTCCAAGAAGGGTTCAATATGGTCGCAACCCACCTGGACGCCCCCAGGATCGATCTGAAACCTCTGCCCCTGGATGGGGACTTCGAGACCGGTATAGGGTTCATGAGGACCCACTATTCCGGAGGTATCAAAAAATACCACTGGGTCAACATTCCTCTGTCACTTCACGGACGCGTCGTGAGAGGGGACGGCTCCACGATCGATCTTCGGATCGGGGATGACGATGACGATCCTGTCCTCCTGATCCCGGACCTTCTCCCACATCTATCCAAACGGGTGCAGGATAAAAGAAAGATATCCGAAGCCATCAAGGGAGAGGAGATGCTGGCCCTGGCAGGTTCCGGTCCTATCCAGGAGGACACGGATGAGAGACCTCCTATCGTCAATGAGCTACTTGATCTTCTCAACCGGGAATATGGTATCATAGAGGAGGACATGATATCCTCCGACCTATCGTTGGTGCCTTCATGGAGCCCAAGGGAGATCGGGCTGGACCGCGGACTCATAGGAGCTTACGGTCATGATAATCGGGTTTCAAGCTTCTGCGCCATGCATTCCCTGATCGACATCAGGAAAGCGAAAAAGGTCCCTATACGATGGGCCATGGTCATGAACTTCGATAAGGAGGAGATAGGTTCCGAGGGCAACACGGGTGCGAAGTCGCAGTACCTGGAGCTTGCTGTCTATGATCTCCTTGAATGGAAGGGGTGTACGGGTCAACGAAGAGAGATGATAGGGACCTTATCCTCCTCTTTTGCCCTTTGTGCTGACGTGAAGTCGGGAATGAACCCGACCTTCAAGTCCGTTCAGGACCCAACGAACTCTGCCAGGTTGGGGGCCGGCGTGACCATAACGAAGTATACCGGAAGGGGTGGTAAGACCGGTGCCAATGATGCATCGGCGGAGATCGTAGGCTCGATCAGGAAGTTATTCAATTCCGAGAAGGTGGTCTGGCAGATGCAGGAGACCGGCAGGGTGGACGAAGGAGGGGGTGGAACCGTGGCGAAGTTCATTGCCACAAGGAACATCGACGTCCTGGATATTGGAATACCCATACTATCCATGCATTCACCCTTCGAAGTGGTCTCGAAGATGGATGTGGGGATGGGGTACCAGGCTTTCAGCGTGTTCTTCGAAAAGTTCTGCAGATGACCTTCATTCTTCCTCATCCTCGGGGATGTTCGACGAAACTTCCTTTTCAGCCATGGACACGCTCTCCTCAGGTTCGTCGGTGAAATCGGATAGTGTGTCGTTCAGGATGTTGAGTAACTCCTCATCCGTCTCTTCTCGCTCTTCATGATATGCTAGGCCCATTTCATCGGAGACCGAAATATCATCGTGTCCGTCGGAAGGACCGACATCGACCCCCAATGAGGGATGCTGATCATTGTTGCTCTCCTGATCTGTTGCTGGTTCCATTCCGTACTTACCCATCAACGTCCTGTATATCTCATCCTTGATCAGGCCCTTTCGATAGAGCGTTTGGAAATATTTCACTGATCCCTGCCCCGGCCGGTCCCTTAGCCTCTTGAAAGGTATCTTGGGATCGAACGATCGGGCAGGTTCTATTGTCGTTGAGGTGGACGGTCCGAAATCTGCTTCGGTATCGGGGGCCCCGCCAGATGAGGCAGGTACGTTCTGGAATTCCCTCGCGGCTGGTTTGAGGTGTATGCTCTTTTCCGCCTCGGTGAACATCCAGTCGTCCTTCTGGAAATAGTCCTTGAGGTTGTTTACGAGCTGATCGAGGTTGTCGACCCTCTTGTTCATCAGCCTATTCAGAAGATCGGAGTCGGAAGGAAGCACCATGGAAAGATGATACTGGTTCCCCGAGGACAGGACATACAGGTTGACCATCTCTCCCACCGATACGACCCCCTCCTTCCTCTCGGAGGCCATGACCTCGATGTTGGGGATCTCGAAATATTCCCTGACCGCAGAGCCGGATGACAGGTCACCCAGCTCGAAGCTCTTGCCAACCTTGGTGCTTACCGCCCTTGCTTCATCCCCGCCGATGGCGAACATCCTTTCGGGTATGTTAATGAATACGAGCCTCTCGTTCGTTAGGTAGATGGTCCCTTTCGAGGGCTCCATCAGGTATTCCCCACCGTAATACCTCCATGTCGATTTGAAGGTCGGTACGATGTTCTCCTCGACCACCAGTGCCTTCTCGCTGGTGTGAAGGACAAGTTCCCCGTTATCATCATAGATCTCATTGAAACCGTCCTTGTCGCCGTATCTCATGGATATCAATACCCCGGACCCTGAAAGGGTCATTGTTCCCTGTTATTACACTCATTAAAGGCCGGATTATTTAATTCTTTTCACCTGGACCCGGAATAATGAGAGTATCGAGCATGTCTTGGTCCCGCACCTCGATAGAAGTGCCTGTCCTTGAGGTCGTGACGGCGAACGGGACGCCGCCCCGTTTCCTGATAGCATCGCAGACCTGTTCCGGCCTGTCGGTCAGTGCAATGATAGAACCTCCGCCACCAGCACCTGTAAGTTTGGTACCAAAAGAAAGAGGACCTGCCGCATCCCGCAGTTTATCCAGCTCCTTGGAGGTGACCCCAAGAATAGTGAGCAGGGAATGGTTCCGGTCCATCAGTTCACCGAGCTTGACAAGGTCCCCAGACCGTAGCGCTTTCAAACCATCCATTACAAGGGACCCGATATCATCGATGGTCTCCCTGGCGAAACCCGACCTGTTGTAGTAGTTCCTGACCTTTTCGACCTGGATGGATGTGATGGAGGGTTTCTTCGTGTAACCGACAACCAGTTTCAGTTCGGGGGGTTCAATATGATGCACATTCCATACAGTACCCAGGGCAGATATGGTCCAGAGCAGATCCTCTTCCTCCCGAGGGGATACCATTATAGCGCTCCCGTGAGCCGAACAGGAGGTATCGGTCGGTGATGCACGCCCTTGTACGTTATACTCTACCTCGAAAGCTCTCCTTGCGGTGCTCTCCTCGGAGAACATGCCGCGAAGGAACAGCAATGCAGCGACCGCAGAGCATGAAAGTGCTGCGCTGGACCCCAGACCCGATGCACTGGGAATGGTGGAACTGGTCCTGAAAGCCAGAGATAGACCATTCCAAAGGTCCCCGTAGGCCTGCTTCACGTATCGATGCTTTCTCATGGATAGCTTTCCACCATCCACTTCAGGCTCGGCTGCCGGGAAGACCGTCAGGTTCATCCTGCGGTCAAGGGAGATAGCTATTGCAGGTTTCCCGTAAACGACCGCGTGCTCACCGAAAAGTATTGCCTTTGCCGGGGAGGACGCCACCAACATGAATGCGGTCAAGCATTACGATATAATATCATTTGGCCAAAACCAATCTATATCCGGTAGGTGATTTTCAGCTGGACAGTCGGGGAACGGTAGATGACGACTCGACCCAGATCTGAGGGCGGATCCGGGATCAGAAGGTCCCGATCCTTGATGATGGACCCACTCCGGAGGCCGTCCCTATGTTGTGTAAAATGTCAGAAAGAAAAGAGGGAGGAAAGGGTCAAGGCCGTTCTCATTACCACACTTTTTTTAATATCAACGGTGCTTGTTGCACCTGCCCTCGGCGAGTATGAGGCGATCACCTCGCCCAAGAGGTCTGCCGATTACGGAATATTCGAAGATATTCAGAGGCTCGACCAGCAGGAGGTGGAGAGGATCGATGACCAGGCCGTGCTTTCCGAGGTCGAGAACAAGCTTGGGACCATTACACCCGATGACCATATTTTCAAGAACGTTGGATCGGCCGGTTTCCAGGAGGAGCATATCTTCGTTCCCTCGCCGATCACCAGAAGTCCGATCATATTCGATGCTCTGTCGGAAAACCCCATGATCAACAATACCGACCTTCTCGATTGGATACTCCCGCCGCCGCTTTCCGAGCAGGGAGCCCTGAACTACCTGGTTCTTGTCAAACACGGGGATAGAGAAGAATGGGGGCTCGGGTCGATGGTCCCGCGGATAGGGATCTTCGTAGATTCCTCCCTTGACAAGTGGGTATACCTTGATGTTGACGGTTCGCCCTCCACCGGGGATGAAGAAGGTAATGACATACGGGCGAGGATGACCTTCGCCAAGGATATCCTTGCCAGGGATTGGAACGTCTCTCTGCTTCCTCCGAAGCTGACATTCAACAATGCAGGTGTGAAGATGGAGATCGAGGCCCTTGACGCTGATGAAGGGAGTTCCGACCTCGGGGGCTCCGTGTTCTTCATCAAAGGCATATCCTACGGAGGGATCACCGGAGAGGGGAAGAACTACATATGGTCCGTCGGTTTCGATATGGATAGGTTCGCGGATTCCCTGAGGGTGATGGTCCAGGCCAGCAAATGGGTCGCTGATCCGGTCACCGCCATCATCACGGCATTGACATCCATTGGAGGTGCGGACATCAGGGACCTGAGGGTCCTCGAGGTACTGGGTCCTTACTCCCTATCATATGTGTTCGGTACGGCACCTTCCGAGACCTCCATATCGATATCCGTCATGAGGGTCTTCGATCAGGTGCTCGAGGACATGGCCTACCTGAACATCATCATCGGACATGACAGGTTCCACGACAGGATCGTCGGGGCGGGGAAGCTCACGCTGAACATCGCGGATTTTGGTTCTCCGATAGACAGGATCGAATGGAAGGCGGGTAATGGAGACATCGGGGAGAGCGTATTTCTGGGCATAAGATATGCAGAATTCGGAGACGAGCTGATAGATGCGGACATCAGGATACCCGTGCTTCCTCATCGACTTTCGCTCGACCTGGATTATGCCACCGAGGACGAGAATGACATGACCATCCTCGAGGTCAATTCCCCCGAAGGTATAGATGAGCTCTGGTTCAGAGAGGTCATCTACCCGGATTGGGGCAATAATGGCTCTGTCGCTGATCGGGAAGCCACTCTTGTAGAGCTGAGGGATATCCCCCGAAGGCTCCGTATAGAGACGACTGCGGCCGTCCCCGATCCGGGAGATGGGGGCTCGGGGACCTTGAACCTTTTCGATAATTTCATGAGCCAGATCTCTGGAAGGTTCTACAGGATAGGGAGTATGTTAAGAGAGATCCCCCGTGCGGTTGCCGAGATGCCAGGCCGGCGGGGGTCCACGAGCATCGAATGCTTTGGAGAAAGTATAGGGTCCTTGGATTACCGCTTCACTACTGGACCCTTCCTCAACAATACTGGGGATTGGGTGGCTTTTTACGACCACGGGACCAAGACACCTGCGATATCCGCCCATCTGGGAGGTATATCCAGCTACAGCGGAACCTTCAGCAGTGGAAATGATATCACATTGGGGCTGGAAGGTGTTCATAGGATCCGAATTGGTGCTATTTTCCAGCAGAGGTCCGCCTTCGTTGATATAATTGACATACCATCCAAGATCCATCTACTCACCTCGGAGGACATGGTATCCTACGAAGGATCTGACAATGGAACCCCGGCCAGGATCGGAGGTGTCGAGTACCGCTACAGGGACCCTGACCTCTTCTTCGATGTCAACGTCTACGATATCCCATCGTCGCTCTCCATGAAGAGGTCCGATGACCAGATCGATGTGGTATCCGGTGAGGGTGCGATAGGGTCCATAGAGGTCTTCACTGCAAACAGCACCACTGTCGATCCTATCGACCTTCCTGAAAGGAATTTCGTGTCTGTCCGCAAGGAGATGGAGCTATCCGCTGTGGGTCTCAGACTGAACGAGTTCCGGTCATTCACATTCAACAACGGGTCCGCTGGCTTCATAGAGCTTGAGACCATCAGTGGATCCAATTTCTACGCGGTCATTCAAGATAGTGATTCAGATCTGGAAGTAACGGCTGTACTAGCTCCACTTCCAGTACGATTGCACATAGACACCCCCTCTGTGATAGAGATGCCTCAGATCAACATACCCGATATCCTGGGGATCGGGTCCATATCTGATTATTCGGACATCCTCCTTTCATTATCAGAGATAGGCAAGGCACCACTTCTGCTTGCATCAGGTCTCTCGGAAGGTCTCACACAGGCCATAGGTACTTATTCCACCGGGTTCTCGATCTCATGGGACCTGTCCGAAAAAGAGGAGACGATGGACCTTATAGTGAACATCAGGAAGAGAGGTGACTTCGAGGTCCCCCAGGCACATTGGACACATGGTATATGGATAGAGCAGATGGGGGCGGGGGAGAACAGCTCGGTCAACGGCAACATCTATCTGGACGGAATGCCCACAAAAGGCACCGTCAACCTTTCATTCTCGGAGGAGACGATATCGGTCAGTTTGGACTTTAAAGGTTACAGTCCCGGGTTCGATTGGCTCCTGATAAAGGCAAGCGGGATACAGGACAGGGACATCTCCGTTTACATAACGGGATTGGAGGAGGGTATGAACATCGTCATGGACATCCTTGTTTACACTGACCTCTCGATCGGTGGCTCCATGATGATCGAGATGGATGCGGAGATCACCGACATCGATGGCGATCCAATGGACCTTGGCCCGACCATGGCAACCCTCCGAAAGTCATCTCCCATCCTGTCCATAAGGCAGATGTACCTCCCTATCATACCATCAACCCTCCATCTCAGTGCTGTAATGGGGGATGGGCTGAAGGCCGATTATCAGGCCTCCCGGTCCATAGAGCATCTCTATTTCAAGATCACGAAATTCATGGATGGCAGGTGGTCCCAGATCTATGCCATATTCCATGACCTCCCCCTGTCCTTTTCCATCGAACTATTTCCGACGAGAGAGTTCACCATCCAGGAGCCGTTCCCGCTCCAGGGCCTTCCTGTATTGACCCTTACCACCTCAGACAATGACATGGACATATACATAGAATATGACGGCGCAGGTTTCGGTCAGCGAGGAAGATACAATATATATCTGGATAATATCTGCAACACCCAGACATACTATTCGGGGAACGATTATCTTATCGAGAGTTCCGGGATAGGTTTCCTCTCGATAGAGATCGACAGACTCCCGATGATGGAGAACTTCGTTCTGTCGTCTCTGTCTCTGCTCGGTAATGACCTGAGATCCCTTAAACTCTCAGCCAGGATGGGATACGGTACCTATCCCGTGATCTTCATCGACGATGCTGAGGGAAAAGGTATTCAGATCAAGGTCTCTGGTGAGGCCACTTTAAGCGGAGATATCTACTCTCCGAGCATATATTTCATCACTCTGAGAACAAGGGATATTGCAGGTATAGGTCTCATCTCGGGCATGTCGGTGAACAAAGATACGATCGTTCTCAATATCGAAAGGAGCGATGGATGTGTGGCCATCCCCGCCCCCTTGCTCACATTATGGGCATGGCTACTTGGAGGTGGGGGGTGATGACATACTGAATAAAAATCAGGGTGGAAGACTGATATGGGCGTTCCCGCTGGTCGTCCTGACGGTCTTGTTGATCTCCTTCGGGTTCTATCAATGGGTGATCCCCAGGACCGACCTGGAGTTGAGAACAGTTTATCATGAAGCTCCGGGCGGGGGGGGTACAGGAGGTACGTTGAACATAAATGTCCTTCTGTCCAACCTCGGGAACAGGGAAGTGGAGTCCCTTGAATGCAGCGTTTCGGTAAGTCTGAAGGGGGGAGGCATCATCGCGAAACATGGGTCCGGACCGGATGACCTGGCTGCGGGTGAGAATATCGAGATCAAGATCACCTCCATAGGCAGCCAGTACGAAACCTACCTCATAGATATGGATGTCAGGTTCGATTGCTCCGGGGATACCTATACATCTTCCTTCAAATATGAGACCGTAGAGGATGTGATGAATATCGTTTTCGTCGAGAACCTTGGATGAATGATTTATCCGAAATACCGGAGGTCATCGGGCCTCTCGTGGGTCTCGGTCTCCTCCAGATTCTCCTTGATCCTTGATGTGATCTCGTCTATCTGTGCCGCTTTCTTCTCGAGACTGGAATAATCGACATCGAACCCGAGATATGTCGATAGGACCCGCAACACGGACCTGGCCGATCTCGGATCAACAAAATATCCCGAGGTCTCCCCCATCAGACATATTCCCGGGATGCCCTCAAGGGACCCCAGACCCAGTAGCAGTCCAGATGCACCGATTATCCCCGAACTTGGCTCACCGCTGCGGAATATCACACCGGCATCTTCGAGCTTCGGTTTCATGTCCACAGAGGTCACGGCCCCGAGTACGCCAGGTTCTTCCACGATCTTGATGACCCCGTATCCGCCAAGGGTGACTATGAGGTTCACGCCCATCTCTCTGGCCAGTTTCACGGTCTCGTGAGAGAGCTCATATTGTCCCTCCGGTGTCAGGCCCTGGTAATCCCCGGTCAACAGGACCAGGTCACGTACGCCTTCCGTACCTCTCCTGTAGAAAAGGTCATGCTTTACCAGCTGTATCGTATCGTTCGCTCCGATCATGACCTGGGGCGGCAGGAATTTGGAGAATATCTCAGCGAACTTGATGAAATCCAGCTCCTCCGCAAGATGTTCTGCGGCAAGCTTTCCGACGTTTCCCACACCGGGCAGTCCCTCTATCAGGACCGCGTTTTCAAGGACGGGTCTCTCTATGAACCTGATCAGGACATTATCCAATTTCAATCCTCCATCTCATCGGCGCGGAACATCCTCCTGTACTTTCCATAACGGTCCTGGGGGGAGTACCTGGGTGGAAATGTATTAACCGTGGAGGTGCCGCAATTCCTGCATCTGTCGCTCAGGGTGTATTTCCCGCATGTATTGCATCTCAATATCCTGCTTCTCACCTTGAACACGACCGCTTCTTTCAATCCTTGTTCCTAACGAACTTACCTACCCCGTTCCTTGAATTCAGATGGTCGACCGCTGTCTGGGCAGCGGACCTGAGGATCTCCTCTGCGACCTTGTAGTTCGGTGCAATAAGGACCAATCTGTATTTTGGTGAACCTATATAGATAATATCCAACTTGACATCGTCTATTCCCTTGGCCATCGATTCCGCCTTCTCAAGGGCGGATTTGATATCGATCAGGCCGTCCGGATTAGTGGAGGTCAATTCGAGTATGCCATGTATCTCCACGTAAGGTGGGGTGATGTTCTCCTGTGCCATCCTGATAAAGGGTTGCACCCATTCCCCCTGGAAACCGGACTCCTCAAGGGAAACCTCCTTCATGGAAGACATCTCGAATGCGTGATACAGGGACCCATATTCAGAGATCAGATCGTATCCGAAATCCTCCATACCCTTTTCCAGTGCTATCCCCATGTTCTCGCACAGGAGCTGAAGTAGTTTCTGGGCTTTTTGCTCGCTCTTCCACTGCTGTATCTTCTCCCGCTTCTGATGCTCGTTGACCGCTTTTAGGGAGAGGTCGACGGTCCTGTTCTTTCGTCTCTCGTCTATACCCAGGACCTTGCATACGACCTTCTGCCCTTCCCTGACATGGTCGCGAATGTACTTCACCCAACCGGAGGCGACCTCCGCAATGTGAATGAAACCCTCCTTCCCCGGAAACTCGTCCAGCTCCACGACCGCACCGAAGTTCTTTACCTGTTTAACGGTGGCGACCACCAGTTCTCCTTCCTCCGGCATGTCGTTGGCTGGTACCATTATATTTTTCCTCCTCACTCCTGGTCAGCATCCAACCTGCCCATGACCTCTCCTTTTATATCTGCCTTGCCACCCTTTGGAACCGCCATGGTGGCACCACAGACCTTGCAGCTGATCCGTGTGTTGGTCCTGTCGAATATGGTCTGAACATTGCCACAGTCTCCGCATTTCACCTTGAGGAATTTACTTCTAGGTCCTGTCATGGCTATCTCTCCCATCATTCCGTTAGCTCGAACCTCTTGGCCCTGATCGACGGGCTCTGCCAAGACTTCTTGCACTTCTTGCATTTGTACTTCAGGTTGACCCTCTTGGTCGGTTTCTCCCTGCCTTCTGGTTTCGGTCTGGGAAAACCGCCATAGCCTGATGTCACCTTCCTGAATCTCCTCTGACCCCAGACAAGCTCACTGGCCTTCTTTTTCTTCACCTTGTCAACCTCTTGATCGGTATGTGTCTGGCAAGACGGGCAATATCTCTTTATCGTCCTGGGCATCTTCATATAAACTCACCTGGATTGCACATACATTGGCGGTGCAGGAAGGCGGTATCCTAGAACCACTATTAATAGTTAATTGGATAGAGGAAAGCCTCTGGAAGGATGGCCAGAATGTCATTTTTCAAGGTCGATGCTCTATATCCCCTTGTTGATCACGATCTCGATCCAAGATACGTTTATACCACCTTCCCTCTCCTCGTCCTCCACATTCTCGGTCCCTATCTTTATTTCCCCGAGGTCATAGCCCTTGAGGAACCTGTTCCGTGAGATCTCGGCCACATCGACGGCCTTTGAAATGGCCTTCCCACGTGCTTTGACCGTTACTCTCTCTGCCCCCGCATTGAACTGGGTGACTACTGCAAGGACGTAGTTCATCGAGGGCTTTCTGCCTATGTACACTGTATTGTCTTCCATTATTGTGGCCCCCATGTTCAACTGGTCTTTGGACATGAGGTTTTGAAATATTTAACAGTTTTCGGTTTTACCTTTCAACGGTCCTATGGAAAAATCAAATAATCGTCCACATCATTCCCTGAAACTGCACATAGCACGATCCTGGAGGTCGACCAACATGCTGGACCCATGGTCATACTCGGAGACTGGCGACTACTCGCATCTGATGGATGAGTTCGGAATAGAGGTCTTCGATCCCGACATATTACCCCACAGCGAGACACAGCCTCGCCTCTTCCGGGAGAGGATCGTCTTCGGACAGAGGGGATTCGAACATATCTCCAGGAGGATCGCCAGATCGGAACCCTTTGCCATAATGTCCGGGCTCATGCCTTCTGGCAGGATGCATCTTGGACACAAGATGGTGATAGATCAGATCCTCTATCTACAAGGGTTCGGGGCCAGGGTCTTCGTTGGGATAGCAGATCTCGAATCTTATGCAACCAGGAACATGCCCCTTGACAAGGCGAGAGAGATCGCCATCGGATCCTATGTCCGTAACTATCTTGCCCTGGGTATAGGCAAAGAAGGTCTCGAGATCTACTTCCAATCCCGGAGGAAAGAGGTGAAGGACCTTGCATTGCTTCTGGGAAAGAAGGTGAACCTGTCGACGATGAGGGCTATATACGGCTTCAACGACCAGACCAACATGGGCCACATGAACGCCCCCCTGTTGCAGGCTGGTGACATCCTCCATCCGCAGATAAAACTTGGACCCATACCGGTGGTGGTCCCTGTTGGTGTCGACCAGGACCCGCATATGAGGCTGTGCCGGGACCTTGCATCGTCGTTCAGGACCTACAACGGTACAGAAACCTCCGATGGCAGGATCGGCGTTTTCGTAAAGGTCGATGAGGATGTTTCAGGACATCTTGAAAGGGCTAAAGTATCCCTTGAAGCAGAGGGATTCCTGGATTTCAAGATGATCCCCAGTTACAAAGCGCTCTATGTAATGGGAGCTTCTAGATCGGACCTTGTCACCATCGATGAAGCGCTGGCAAGGGTGGAAGCGGAGAAGGGTGGATATGGATTCTTGCCCCCTGCATCAACCTATCACCGGTTCATAAAAGGTCTTACCGGAGAGAAGATGAGCTCTTCGAAACCGGAGACGGCGATCTTCCTCGATGATCTACCGGATGACGCAGCCAGTAAACTGATGAAGGCCATTACCGGGGGAAGGGAGACCGCCGAGCAGCAAAGGAAGGAGGGGGGACGTCCGGACATTTGCTCGGTCTTCGATACGATGATGTTCCACACCGTTAAAGAAGAAAAGGAGATACAGAGGATCAGGTCCGAGTGTCTTTCCGGCGAGAGGTTATGCGGCCAATGCAAGAGGGAAGCTGCTGAACATATGAGGGAGCTACTCACGGACCTAAAAAGCAGAAGGGACGAAACAGAGCATCTCCTGAATCTCTATATAAGTGAAGAATAGAGGAAATATCAAATACGACCGGCCAACATCCACCTTTCAAGAAGGCTGGGTTATGGCAAGGAGCAAGAACGGGTACAGGAGCTACCGGTCTGGCGACCCTATACATATCGTCGTGACACAGGAGTTCGTTGATGACGCAAATCGTTTCTTCTCCTACTGCAAGGATAGAGGTTATAATCCCTCTCAGATCATCAGGCAGGCCATGGTGGACTGGCTTGTTAAGGAGGAGAACGTCCTCACAAGGTCTTCGGAACCCATACCACCGACCACGGAATTCGACGATAAGATCATCGAACTTGTCAGGGAAAAGAAAAGGACAATGACAAAGATGAACTTGAGATCGGTCAAGGAGATCCTTGACGAGAGAGATGGCACCTAGGAGAAACGATACCTCAAGACCGCGGCCATGCCCCCGAACGCCTGAAGCAGCATGTTGCCCTCCGAGGAATCCGTGGATATGAGTTCGAGCTGCGAGGAATACGCCTCGCAGATCCTTGCCAACTCCTCGACGATATCCTCCTCCTTCACCAGGTTGCATTCTGCGCCGTCGTCCGGACAGTTATAGATCGGTTCGTTCCCCTTCACCTGGTGTACCTCGAATGTCCTTCCGCATCTGAGGCATTCGAAGGTCCGGTTGTAGGTCTTCATACCCTCCGACACCAGAAGCATCTCTACAGCCCCCGCTTTAAGAGCGGCCTTGACATGCTTTTCTCCATATACCGACAAACCCCCGTCCTCCTTCCTTATTTCAGAGAAGAGTCTTTCCATCAGCTCCTTTTCGTGGGAGACCTCCAGGTGCTGAAGGGCAGGCCTTGCCTTTTCTATGAGCTCGTAAAGCCCGGATTCGTCCGTATATCCGGTGTCGAACGTATCTAGGACCTTCTTCATGAGCTCGTGATGAAGATAATCGTTCTTCACGAAGAAATCCTTGGTCGCCCCCGGTCCTCCAACTATGATCCCTTTCAGTTCATCCTGGCCCATGAAGGTCTCGTTGCAGAGCTCACCTATCTTCTTGAAATACTCGTGGGCGGCTATCTCGATCAACCTTTCGAACCTTACGCTGGACTGACCTCCCTTACCATGTTTCGATGGGACCAGGGACTGTACGTTCTTGACAATAATGACCCTCTTTCCCCTGAGGAACCCCAATGTGGCCTCTTTGCGGTCGATCACAAGCAGACCGAAGACCTCATCCTCGGTCAACATGTCCTTCAGATGGTCGAGATAGAAGTAACTGTCGCATCGGTACATGAAGGTCGGAAGAGGGGCCGGAGGTTCGACAACATGGGCAACCATCCTTGTCTGATCTGCCCCCACCGGAACGTGTCCAACGAAGAACGCTATGCCCATCTCCGGAGGGAAACGGGTGTTCCTCAGCCTAGACAGTATGGATTCTATGGCAGCCATCACGTTCTTTCGTGTGGATTTTGATTTGATGTTCGAGGACTGGGACAGCTCGTTCCTCAGATAATTGGTCACATCGGGGATCTGCTTCGTTGGGGGGATCAGTAACGTGATCAGCTCTGTTGCTCGCCCTTTGTATTCCTCGAGCTCCTCGATGGTCCTCTTGAAATCGTATCTCTGTCTGGGGGTCAGCTTGGCCATCTCTTTCACCGATCAACCCACTGGTTTGAAGAGCCCAACAGATGGTTTTGGTTTATAAGCTTTGCTCGATGGGGGGTCGAACACGTTCAGGAAATCCCGATAGGCCATATACCGGAAACCCTCTCGCGAAATAGTATTATACCATAAGGTTATATGAACCGGCACCATTCCCCCAACCAGTTCCAATCTTGGTTGGAGCGATCTCGGACCGGGTGAACAGCATGAGGCTAAGACCGTCTTTTACTCTGGCAGTCGCATTAGCAATGATGATGGCATTGCCGATCGTCCCGATCGGTGCAGGTGCCGATGATACCTCCTTGAACGAACCACCCTCAAGGTACGGTTTCACACCTGTTCTGAAGCAGATCGTCTCCCTGACATCAGAGGCCATCTGCGTTGATACCGGTGACATCGACGATCAGAACAACGACGATGTTGTCATAGGTGTGAATGGAGCGATCCAGATATATACCAACGACGGAGGCTCAGGATCGAGCTTCGGCATGACGCTTTACAAGAGCATACCCCTTACCGGCTTCTACATAACCAAGGTCAAGGTCGTAGATTATGACAATGATGATGACCAGGACATCATAGCCCTCGGTCAGGACCAGTATGCCATGGCAAATGAGGTGGGAGGGCTTACAGAAACCATCGGTAGCATGAGAATATATTATTTCGAGAACATCGCAACGGGTTTCACCCTGGAGACCTATTATGAGTTCGATGATGTATTCTACAGCCAATCAGGGATCAACCCCACGGGTGCGTGGTACTGGACAGATGGGAAGTATGATTTCGACTCAGCGGATGCTGATGGGGATAATGATATCGACACCATAGTCATATACAATCGCGATACAGATGGTAACTCGGCGAATTACGGCGAGACAATCCAGGTATCCCTCCTTACGTATAGCGGAACCGGCCTTGCTAAGACCGATATACATAGCCGGGCGACCCCATCCTCGTGGAACATCGGATGCTTCATCAGGTTCGCCGATTTCAACTTGGACAGCCATCCCGATATCGTCTACACTTACGGCGGTGTCTTCAACAACAACTGGTTCATGATAGAAGCGAATGTCAGGTTCCATACCGGTTCGGGTGCCAGCTGGGGAACGGAGCAAGATCTCGACCCTAACGATAGCATGCCGGGGGATGGAACCTTCCCCACGATCCCTTATGCCCTGGAGGTCGGGAATTTTGCCGGGCAGATCCCTCTTGACGTTGCGATATCCATCAACGATAACAGGAACGTGAATCCCCCTCTTTGCGACGGCCAGATCTTCATTATCAAGAAGAAGGACCCCTCGGCGGACGAGTTCGGCTTCAATGACCCTGAGGCTGGTTATTCGGAAGACTACAATTACCAGTTCCGTGGCATGAGGGTCGGTAATCTGGACAATACAGGGGCTGATGATATCGTGGCTTTCACCAAACAGGACGATTGGAACGACCCCCCCCCGCCCAACCAGGATTATTGGAATGCTCCCGGCGAATACGGGCTCTCCATCCTTGCCGGAAGGAGCTCCATACCCGTGAGGTTCAACGTGATGAAGGTCTTCGAGACCGAAACCGGGAGCCTTCCGTCATCCCATATCATAAAGGATGTGGCCATTGGAGAATTCGACGGGGATACGACATATGATGACATGGTCTATGTCGGCAACAATATCATCGTGGGACTGACGACATTCCCGCCTAACAACCCACCGGAGAAACAATCGGTCAGCATGACACCATCGCCGGTGAGGAACAACAACGAGACCTGCACCATCAACATCACGCTTCGGGACCTTGACAATGCAGGGGACATGACAAAGATCGAATGCGACTTCACCGATTTCGGACTACCGTTCAAGACCCTCAATGAGCCCACTGGATTCCACGACACGGACAAGACCATAGCATATTACCAATTCACCATCAAGGTCCCTTCCTGGATACCTCAGGGCGATTACGTGGTCCCCATTTCAATGTACGACAGGGCCCCCGACAGCCGGGATATCAAATCAACAGACACCTTCATTTTCAGGGTGAAACAATACAACAGGGAGCCGATCATCGTCCTTCAGAACCGAACCCTTCTTGTTCCCGAGGACCAGGTGGTTTACATAGAGGACATCTACGAATGGTTCATGGACGAGGATGTGAGGGACGGTTATGACGAAGAGCCCCTTAACATTACCATGAAGACCCAAGGGGGGCAGTGGCTTTCCGGAGTGTCCTTCTTCGAGAGCTACAAAGCGGAGCTCGTGAACTCCTCCGGCTTTGATCCCCAGAACTGGGTCCTGAAGATAACACCGTTCAAGAACTTCAATCATGAACTCAACCCATTTGCACCGGATGTGGTGACAATTAAAGCAACGGACAGCGGGGGACTTGCCTCGGAAGAACTCGTGCTGAAACTTTACATATATCCGGTGAACGATCTTCCGACCATACCCCCTCAGGGCAGACCCAACCCCAACTTCGTATACATGCTGAAACAGGATGATGACGGCTTCACCAGGATAGTGGCCCAGGACCTGGCCGATGACCCGGAGGATACCAGGATAGGCCTCTCATACTCCCTGATCTACGATGATCCGGATGATGAAACCTGGCTTTACATGGAAGATGACAGGGTGTTCTGGAGACCCACGAACGATAATGTGGGTTCCCACAGGGTGGTCCTTCAGGTCAACGACACGGAGAGCATAGTTGAAAAGGTCCTTTGGTTCAACGTGAGCAATGTTATTGACGTCCCCCTTTTCATCTACGTGGAGAATTCCACGAAGAGAGTGGACCTTACTGGTGGCATACATGGAAGGTATGTGTTCACCGTCTATGAACATGAGGAGTTCAACCTTACCATAAAGGCCGATGACCTGGATATCCAAATAGGGGCGCAGGACCAGATCTTCTTCAAGTGCAACCTTACACTGGCCGACAACACCTACCTCGATGTGGATCCTGAAGATCCGACAAGAGCTTACCTGCATTTCTGGGCCGAAAAGAGGTACGGATACCCGCCGACCTACGAACCGGAGTTCCTCCCCATCGACACCGAGATATTCCTTGAGGACGAGGAGAGCCCTGACATCAGGACAATACTGCCCATCCGGATAAGGATCATTAACGTGAACGACCCCCCGATCTACGTAGGTATCGTCACCCCGGTGGAGGGCCAGGTATTCCCGATACTGTACAAGATACCTTTTTCGGCTGAAACCGCACTGGACCCTGATACTGACCTCAACGATAACCTCACCTATCAATGGGATTTCGATCTCTCCAACGGTTTCCAGGTGGACTACAAGGGAATGTCCATCGAATGGGATTTCCCTGCTGCCGGTACATACCTTGTCACCCTGAGGGTCACGGATGAAGCAGGCAACATGAGACAGGCCCAGGTTAACATCACCGTCAACGGTGTCCGCAACGATGATGACTTCGACGGGGACGGGCTCCCCAACGACTGGGAAAAGGAGCATTCCTTCAACGAATATGACCCCACGGATGCATCTGTGGATTCGGATGGTGACGGTCTGAGCAACCTGGAGGAATACCTGAACGAGACCGACCCAAGGGACTCTGACACGGATAACGACGGAGTCAAAGATGGTGAGGACTGGGACCCGAAAGACCCCAATGTCCAGGTGAAACCGGTGGAAGAAGAACCATGGGTGGAAAAGAACTTCGGGCTGTTCCTGATCTTGCTGATCCTTGTTCTGGTCATCATCCTCGTTCTGATAGGTGTTTTCATATTCCTTGTTATCAAGAGGAACAGGAAGAAGGCGGAGGAGGAGGAAAAACGCAGAAAACTTGCAGAGGAGATGCAGAGGAACCTCTACGAGGGACAGGACCTGTACACTAACCTCCCGACCGTTGACCGGCCCGGAGCTATGGAAGCAGGCCCATCGGTTCCGCAACTCCCGCCTCAGGGTGAGGGGGACCTGGATGATATCTTCGGAGGTGCCGGAAGCCTACCCACAGAACCCCAGATGCAGCAGCCAGAGGAGCAGGCCCTCCCGCCAAAACAAGCAAGCGGTGACCTGACGGACCTTCTGGATTGATGAGTAAGCTTTAATAAAGGCCTCAGGCACTTTCGGGCCTGAACATAACGGAGGTACCACTGTGAGGAGGGTCGTAATATCACTCGGAGGGTCCATCCTGGTCAAGGGTGACAATGATGCTGATCACATCAGAGAACTGATAGACGGTCTGACTTCCCTATCCGATGAAATGAGGTTCATAATAGTGACCGGAGGCGGCAGGTTGGCAAGGGACCATATCTCATTAGGCAGATCGACCGGAGCTGACGAGGCTACCCTTGACAGCCTGGGAATACAGGCAACAAGGATGAATGCCTGGCTTGTCCTCGGCGCTTTCAAGGGAAAGGATGTTTACCCCCGGCCTTTCACTTCGATAGAAGAGGCCATAATGGGAGCTTCCAGCCACAAGTTCACCATCGGCGGAGGGACGCATCCGGGACATACTACCGATGCGGTAAGCGCCCTCATAGCGGAGATGTGGAGAGCGGATCTGTTCATCAACCTCACCGCGGTGGATGGGGCGTATACGGACGATCCTGACAATAACAGAAGCGCGAAGAGGATACCCAAGATGACATCAAAGGAACTCGTCGACCTGGTCTCGAATACCACCAGGGGGGCGGGTTCCCATTCGGTCATGGACCCTCTCGCAGCAATGGTCATACACAGGGCCGGGATAGAGTCAAGGATACTTGAGGGACGTGATGTCCCCAACCTCCTCAGATGCATGCGAGGGGAGGATATGCACGGGACGATCGTCATCCCAGGTGAGTGATCCGATGCCCGGAAGACCGCCGAAAAGGTCTGGTAGGAAGAAAAAGGCCTTGATAGTCCAGAGGGTCACACCCCAAGAGGATGGAGTACAGAGGTCAGCGATCGTACCCCACAAGCATTGTTTCAACTGTGGGGTCTCTATCACCACGGACAAAGACATCTGTTCGGACGCATGCCAGGCAGAATGGGACCGGATGCTGAAGCGTAAGAAGCTGATGACCTACCTTCCGTTCATCGGGATCGCACTTCTTATCCTGTTCTATATCCTGATCTCATCCAGCTGATAGGAAAGAGTGGACCGATGGAAAAGCCAATGGAAAATATCTGTCTTGGAGGGACCTTCTCCCCTCTGCACGCCGGCCATATGGCGCTGCTTGTAGAAGCTTTCAGGAGAGGTAGAAGGGTATCGATCGGATTGACCTCGGACGAGATGGCCTCCAGAGGTCGGGAGAGAAGGGTCAAGCCCTTCGAGGAAAGGAAGAAGACCCTTGTCGAGGCCCTTGAACGATTGTCAAGCAAGTATTCGGTACCATATACTGTCGAGGAGATCACCGACAGGGTCGGGTTCGCTGTAATGTCAGAGATCGATTCAATCGTTGTATCCACAGAAACGGAAAGGAATGTGGACATCATAGATGAGGAGAGACGTAGGGTGGGGCTTCCTCCTTTAAAGAGGGTCGTTGTCAACATAGTCACGGACCGGAAAGGCACGAGGTTGTCCTCCACACGGGTGGCATCAGGACAGATCGATCCAGAAGGGAATGTCCTTGGAAGCCCATTGCGGACGGCTATGAAAGGGGGGGGTCCGAAGAATGGCTGATTTCTTTTCTTCCACGCCTTCGGTCATATTACTACTGGTGATAGCAATATCTTTCGTGCTTGCGATCGTTCTACCATGGAAGAAGAAAGCATCTGCCACGATGGTGATCTCCATCTCCATAATCGCAGTCTTCGTCATAGATCTCCTCATGACCTCGGAATTCCTCTACAACCTTCCTTTCCTGGCAGGCCATCCACCATTCGACAGATATGTCGTACTGCGAAACATTGGGTTCTTCCCACGGTCCATCGTTGATGATTACACTGTATTCCAGTTCATAACATCAACGTACATGCATGCGGATTTCATGCACCTCATGTTCAATACGTTCGGTCTTATAATCCTTGGCACCCAGCTCGAGCAGAGGATCGGTTGGGAACGTTTCCTTGTGATCTATTTTGGATCGGGCGTGATCGCCGGTGCGGTCGTACTCTTCATATCTCCGTTCGGATATCTTGGCCATACGATGAACACGGTCTCCATCGGGGCTTCCGGATGCATATTCGGGATACTCGGTGCTCTCTGGTATCTATACCCCCGGGATGAGATATTCTTCCCGCTGATAATCATCCGAAAATGGCCCATCTCCCTTATCGTGCTCATCTACGGAGGGATGAGCGCCCTCTTCATTCTCCTCAATACCGATGATGAAGTCAGCCATATCGCACATTTTGCGGGACTTGTCGGCTCCTTCCCCATCGCTTTCCTTGTAAAGGCCAGGAAGGACGATAAGAAGGAGAAAGGCCTTGATAAGCTCACGAAGGAACAGTTGACCGGGCTGACCTCTACAAAGCGACAGAAACTTCTCCTTGACAGGGCACTGTCCTCCGATGAGAAGGATGTCAGGGATGCGTGGCTCGAGGAATTCTTTTCAAGTGTCAATTGCCCAAAATGCAAAGGCAGGGGCATGAACTATGACGGCAAGGATGCTACCTGTTCAAGATGTGGAAAGAGGATACGACCCTGAAACGCCCATCTCCCCACGACAGCAAATAAATTAATCCTGCAAACCAATACCTCTGCTGGAATTCGTTCCTGTGGAGGTTTGTGAATGGTACCGAAGGTCATATGGTTGGGACATGCTTCTTTTAGGATTGAGACAGACTCCAAGATCATATACATAGACCCATGGAAATTGAAAGGCGGTCCAAAAGCGGATATCATACTGATCACGCACTCTCACATGGACCATCTGAGCGAGACCGATATCGGGTCCATCAGAAAGAAGGGGACAGTATTGATAGGACCTCCGGATGTGGCCGAGAAGGTTCCTGGCACTATAGTGATCGCACCGGGGGACATCAAGGAGGTTGGTGGGGTGAAGGTGGAAGCATATCCCGCATACAATCCCAAAAAAGAGTTCCATCCGGCGAGGAACAAATGGGTCGGATTCGTTGTGGAAACGGACGGTCACAGGATATACCATTCCGGGGATACGGATATCATACCTGAAATGGAACGTATAAAGAACATCGATGTGGCCCTTCTCCCCGTGGGCGGCACCTACACGATGACCCCGGAGGAAGCAGCCAAGGCCGTGAAGATCATCCACCCAAAGAAGGCTATACCGATGCACTGGGGCGATATAATCGGAGGGCGGTCGGACGCTGAGTTGTTCAAAAAGATCGCAAGCTGTGATGTCCAGATACTTGAACCTAATAACTGATCGTTCCAAGCCAGTCCAGAAGCTTGGGGGGTATATTCCAATCCCCTTTCTGTAGCAGCGGTCTCGCAAAGGTCAGCTGCCAGCCGGACCGTGATATGATATCCCGTAACGAGAAGACCTGTATGTGGGGGCTTCCGTCCAGGATGTTCAGGCGCCCCATGTTGCTGAGTAGACCATGATTGGCCTTGGAACCTTCTGCAAGGTTCGGATACAGCCCTATCCCGACCGCATCCTGTCTGTCCATAATGGTCAGGATCAGGTTCGGAGGGATCTCCCATTCCTTTGAACCCCAGAGATCAAGCGGGTCGACCGATGGTTTGAACCTGAGGTGGAAGAATGTCAGGACATCCAGACCTATCGATAGGGGGTTAAGGATGACCAAAGGCTTGATCACACCAGATCCGAAGAGCGAATCCCTTATCCTCTGGAACCGGTAGCGGCTCAATCCGCTCTCATTTACATGGAACTGGTCGGAACCATCCGGATTTGTGACCAGCTGAACAAGGACAGACCATTCGGTCTCATCCAGTTCGACCGCGTTACCGCCATTTCCGAGTTCGAAATACTGTCCCCATGACATGGCTGCTGCCCGCTGCGGAGCCGTTTGAGCCTCAATGATCGGTATCTTGCGGTCAAGTGCAGAGCTGCTTATCATGATATCGGACAGATCGAACATCCTCTCGACCTTGAGGTCCCTGAAGGAGAAAGGGACCATTTCCATTTCGCTCCTCTCCATCTTGAGGGTGTTGAAGACCCTCTTTCCGGCCCAGACCAGTCCGTTCTTCATGGAGGTGAAATCCTCGACCGCGTGGAACCCGAGCCCCATACCGGGTTCCGAGATGAAGAAAACGAGATGTGTGGGTGCCTTCTCCATAACATTGCACCCGAGCCTGTTCTGGATATCCTCGGGAAGGTAAGGCTCCATTCCGGACCCGAAGCTTGTGACAAGTATCTCGAAACCGAGAAGACCGAAATTCGGGATCAATTCCTTCTTGAACACCCGGTCCCTGATGAGCTTGTTCTTTATCTTGTTGAAGGTATAAAGGTTCATATCGATGGAAGTGGCTCGCTCCCTATCCCCGTGCTCGGGGTTCTTCATGATCGAGAGTAGCACGGCTTCCTCGTTCCTGTTCAGCTGTGAACGGGTCAACAGGCATTAATGGATCCATTGTAGATATATACCTATCGCTATTGGATTTTTTCGTGCCACTATTTTCCATTATTGCCCTAGTTTCAATAAAAATTTTTATATTTTTGTAAAAAACATTGAAAATATCACCATAAAGGATAAATATGGCCGCGGTGTCCAGGTGCCAACAGGGCCAGATGATGACAGCAGGGACCCGCCTTTGCCCGGAGAGCAGACATCTCCCGTCGATCCGATCATGGGAACGATCCGTTGATGTCGTTATTGTCCTGATGCAGCTATTCATCCCGGCAAGAAATGCGATCAATGAAGGTGGAGTCATGAAAGACAGGTCCGTGAACAGTAAAATGGATCCGAGGTCCGTCATGGTACCAGGGATCGACTCCACAATGAATAGCGGTAAGGGCAACGGAATAATGAGGTTGCACTCCAGATTGGTGACCGGTCACCCTTTATTATCGGTGATCCTGATACTGCTTATCACGGTCGCTTCCATAGGGTTAATGACCATCTTTGGAGTGGATAACACTACGGACGAGGATACTTTCAGCCCCGATCTCGAGATATCCAAGATGAACTACGAGATGAGCGACAGGTTCGTGGACTCCTACTCCTTCATGACCCTTATTCGGGGACCGACGGATGAGGCAACTGCGGTCACGCCCGGGGCTTTCGCCGACATGCTGCGGATGGAAAATTTCGTTCTGGCTGACCCGCAGGTCCGGGAATGGCTCTACGATCAGGAGGAACCTGCGGCCAATGTTTTTTCACCCGCAAGCATGGTCGGCACCTTCCTGATGACGTCCATCAAGATGCAGATGGGGCTGAACGACACATCCTCCACGATCCTGGAGCAGATAGCCCTTTTCTCGAACATGACCGTAGAGGAGTTCCAAGGCCACCTCACGTTCATGTACGACCCTGCCCTGAACCATGGCTCTGTCCCGGATTATTTCACATCCGGCCTCAGGTTCATGTTCACGAAGGGTTTCGACCCGGCTAACGGTATGTTCGATTCCCTGGGCTGCATGGTCATTATCAATTTCAAACCCGAGATGGCGGACCTTGAGAATTCCACCCTGGAACAGCACATATCTGACGTCATAGTGGACGGCCCCGGGGGGAATGGTTATCTGTTCATGCGCCCAGGCCCGTTCGCCATGAAGGTCATCTCTCAGGAGATAATGGATGCGTCCCTGGATTCCATGGCTATCATCCTTCCCATCGCATTCCTTCTAGTGGCCATTATCCTTGCAATGACCTACCGGGACCTCTTTGATATCATCATAAGCCTGACCGCTCTGGCGATGGCCATCATCTGGATGTACGGGTTCGGGTCCGTGATGGGTATGAACTTCAATGCTATGACAACGGCGGTACCTGTACTGCTCGTCGGCCTTGGCATCGATTACGGCATCCATGTGACCATGAGGTACCGAGAGGAGGTGGGTAACGGCAGGAAGATAGACGGAGCTCTCAGCTCCACCATAATCTCCGTGGGGGCTGCATTGGGTCTTGCCACTATCACTACCGCCATATCCTTTCTGTCCAATCTCTTCTCTCCCATGGAGGTCTTCAGGACCTTCGGTCTCATGGCAGTGGCCGGGATCATATCCTCGTTCATCACCATGACCGTTTTCGTCCCAGGGGCCAAGCAGCTCAAGGACATATGGTTCCAGAAGAAGGGATGGAAACTGTGGATGGGGCAGAAGAGAGAGGACGGAAGCGGGGATCTGTCACCCTTGAAGAGAGTGGTCCTGGGTGTGGAGAGGGGTATCACCCTGGTAGGGGCATCCGGTGCCATTGCAGCAAAGAAGGCACCTGCTATCATCATCATTGCAGCCCTTATCATCACTCTCGGCGGAGCTTACGGATGGACACAGGTTGGAACGCAGTTCGACTTCCGGGATTTCCTCCCCGAGGACCTACAGATCAGCAAGGACGTCAATTTCATGCTCTCCGAATTCGAACTCACAGAGAGCAGTGCCGCGATATATTTCAAGGGAGACATAACCCAGCCCGATGTATTCTACGCCATAGAGGAAGTGAATTTGCATCTCGCTGACACACCGCATGTTGCCATGGAGGGTTCCCACCCCAAGTCCGAGAGCGTTCTTACAATGTTCCACGACCTGGCACACTACACCGGGGCAGAGGGAGTATCGGACTACACCTTCGACCCGGCCTTCATGGTACTATACGACCAGTATTTCAATGGCACGACGAAGTTGCCTCTTCCCGGGACCACGGCCGCCGATATCGAAGGGATGATGGACCATATCATGGAGAACAGCCCCTCCCTGGGTTCGTCCTTCCTCTGGAAGGACCCCGAGACCGGCAAGTACGCTGCGTCCTTGATCAGGGTGGACGTATCCATAGACATGTTCGACGAGGCAGGGTTGGACCGACTCCTCGCGGACATGACGGAGGACATGGGACCTCTTGAGGACTCCCCTTTCATCACATACTCCATAGTGACAGGGGGCCCTGTGGTGACCAACGAGATACTGCAGGCGATCAATGACACTCAGATGAGGTCCATCGTAATAACCATCGTCGCTTCCGCAGCCGTCATGATCCTGGTGTTCATATTCGAGACCAGGAACCTCAAACTGGATCCAGTTAGATGGATTGCCTTTGGCGGTGTCCTCGGCTTTTTAACCATGGTTCCGGTAATGCTCTGCATGGTATGGATCATGGGTTCGATGTACCTGATGGATATAAACCTTGACGTAATGTCGATATCCATCACTGCCCTCACCATCGGACTGGGCATCACCTACGGAATCCATTACACCCACCGGTTCCTTGAGGACCTCCAGAAGCACAAGGATGTTCACAAGGCTCTCCGGGAGACATCGGAGCACAGCGGATTGGCCCTTCTCGGCGCCGCTGCAACGACGATCGCAGCCTTCGGCATGCTATATTTCTCGCTTCTGCCCCCCCTCAAGAACTTTGGTCTACTGGTGTCGCTCACCATTTTCTACAGCTTGTTCTCCGCGGTGATGATACTCCCAAGCATGCTGGCGGTATGGGGGAAGTTACTGGTTAAGAGAGGTTGCCTGGTGGAAGAATGTTGATGGAAGGTGACCAGATAGGATAGCGGGGACGCAGCCATTGCGGGTATGGATACTTCACCGGGGCACAGGTTAAATAATCACACCATCATGCCGACCAACATGCTCGTTCTGGGCATAGAATCCACTGCACACACTTTCGGGGCCGGTGTCGTCAGGGACGGCTCCATTATTTCCAATGTCAGGGACATGTATCTCCCGGAGGAAGGAGGGATACACCCCAGAGAAGCGGCCGACCACCATGTTCGGGTCGGCAGCGATATCGTCCATAAAGCCCTTGAGGAAGCCGCTGTCGATGATCGGGACCTTGATCTGGTTGCATTCTCGAGAGGGCCGGGCCTGGGCCCATGTCTGAGGGTCGGGGCGACCATTGCCAGGGTCCTGTCGCTCAAGAATTCCATTCCGATCGTGGGGGCCAATCACTGCGTTGCCCATCTGGAGATAGGCTCCCTTCTAGGTGCTGAAGAACCCGTGCTACTATACGCCTCCGGTGGTAATACACAGATCATAGCTTTCGTCAAAGGCAGATACCGGGTCCTCGGGGAGACGCTCGACATTGGTATCGGCAACATGCTGGACAAACTTGGCAGGGAGATGGGCATACCCTTTCCGGCAGGACCCAGGATAGAGAGGCTGGCGAAAGGAGATAGTGATCCAGCCACAAAAGGAGAGGAAGGAGGGGGGATAGAGCTTCTGGACCTTCCATACTCGGTAAAGGGAATGGATATATCATTTTCCGGTATCATGACAGCCGCCCTTGCTCTCAGAAAAAAGGGAGTATCTGTCCATTCCATCTGCCATTCGGTCCAGGAGACCTGCTTCTCCATGCTCTGCGAGGTTACGGAGAGGGCTATGGCCCACATCGGATGTGACGAGGTCCTGCTGGGAGGCGGAGTTGCCTGCAATTCAAGGTTGAGGACCATGGTGGATATAATGGCCCGGGAGAGAGGCGGGAGAAGCTACGCCCCTCCCCCCCCCCTTGCCGTCGACAATGGGGCCATGATAGCATTTCTAGGACAGCGCATGTTCGAAGCGGGCATCTCCCACACCATGGAAGAAACGGTGATCGATCAGAGGTTCAGGACCGATATGGTCGATGTGACCTGGAGGGCCAGCAGGGAGATGGGGATGATAGAGACCCCCGGAACAGCCTCCCTGGAAACGGGCCAGGCAGCTTCTCCCGGAACGGTACTGGGAAGAGGGGCGGAGGCATTGATAACGGCCGAGGATCTCGGCGGTATGGATGTTGTTCGTAAGATCAGGCTACCCAAAGGTTACAGGCTAACGGAGATAGAGGAGAGGATAGTGTCCACCCGGATCAGGAACGAGGCCAGGATGCTGGCCGCGATACGTTCCATCGGGATCAGGACCCCGTACGTCATCGATGTGGACATGCATCAGGGATCTCTCGTCATGGAAATGCTCAAGGGTCCTAGATTGGCCCACCTTCTCAACATCATGAAGGAGGAAGACCAGAGAGGGTCTCTCAGGGAGATCGGTTCGATGATCGGGATGCTCCATCGGAACAACATCGTGCACGGAGACCTGACGACCTCGAACTTCATTCTTCTGGAAGGCGGTGAGAACCCAAAGCTGGGACTGATCGACTGCTCCCTGTCGGAGATATCGGCCGAGATCGAAAAGAAGGGGGTCGATCTAAGGCTCTTCTTCGAGGTGTTCTCTTCCACCCATGAGGGGCTCCATGGAATGGAGGATGAGCTTTGGAGCGGATACTACCATGAGAATCCGGATGCTGAAATGATACGAGGGAAGCTTATGGAGATCACCAAGAGAGGAAGGTACATGAGCGAGAGGTGGATATAATGAAAGATATCAGGACGATCTATCTGCTCACGGGGAACATGGGCAAGTTCAAGGAGATCGACAGATGGTTGCAACCTCTCGGTATGGAGGTGAAGCTGTTGAAGCGAAACTTCATCGAGACACAAGCAGACCATCTCGAAGAGGTCATACTGAAGGGGATGGATATCATCAATAAAGAGGGGGATATCAATGAACCCTTCGTGAAGGATGATTCGGGTCTGTTCATCGATGCCCTCGGGGGATTCCCGGGTGTCTATTCATCGTATGTCCACAGGACGATCGGCAACAGGGGCATACTGGACCTGATGGGGGATAGAAACGACAGAGGGGCCGCATTCCGGACCGTGATGGGTCTCTATCTCCCGGGGAAAGGGGTAAGCCTTTTCAGGGGGGAGTGCAGGGGGATGATATCATACGAGGAAAGAGGCAAACAGGGGTTCGGTTACGATCCGATCTTCATCCCCGAAGGAAGATCAATGACATTCGCGGAGATGTCGGTGGAGGAGAAGAACGCCATGAGCCACAGGATCAAGGCCATTAGAGGATTGGTGGAATATCTTTCAAGGGGTTGATATCACCTCCACCACATTCGAACAATGGATGACCTGGATCGGTCTATAGCTGTGAAATGGTACTACACTATGCAGGACTCTTCCAGCAATTTGACGACATCGTCCCTCATCCCCACTTCATCCGCCTGTGCCTCGAGTTCCATGATCCTTTGTTTGTGCTCGCGGAGCTGGGATAGGACCTCGCCAAAGCACATAACCTCCGTTCTTGTCACCTGTCTAACAGGGACCCTCTCCAGTGCAATATCATCCTGGGAGACATCGAACTTGAGATTGCAGAAGGTCATCACCGCCTCCTCATCACCAGTGTAGAAACCAAGGGTCCTGTGGGAAGATAGTTGGTATACCCTGTATATGGTGATGCTCCTCGTGGTCATGGTCATTCATTCCATAAGGATATAAAAAGCAAACCCTCGGGACATCCCAAGGGCATCCCCGATCGCGGAACTGAAGAGGATGTACATCCTTTACGGCTTTAATAGAAGAAAATACCAGCGGAAAATGATATTGTGTCGAATATGATTATATATGCTTTTTGATATTGTCCGACCGTATATGAAAACACTGATACTCTGCGTGGACCGGGACGATGACCTTGGAGAGAAAGGTAAGGTCACAAGTCCAGTCATCGGAAGAAAGCACAATCTCAAGGCCGTTATAGCCCTTGGCATCGAGGACCCGGAAGATTCCGATGCGAACGTCATGCTCATGGGACTCAAGCTTTTCAATAAATACAGGGAAATGGGAAGGGAAGTCGAGATCGCCACCATCTGCGGTGATAAGATGGTGGGGGTCCAGTCCGACGCAAATCTGATCAGGCAGTTCTATGCCGTCATCGAACAGTTCGCACCTGACACGGTCGTGCTCGTATCGGACGGGGCAGAGGACGAGGTGATACTACCGTTGATCTCCCAGAAGGTGCAGATCGAGCACATAGCCCGTGTCGTGGTGAAGCAGCAGCAGAACCTTGAGTCAACGTATTACATAATCATGTCCGCTTTCAAGAACCCCAAGATCGGAAAGAAGATCATAGTCCCTCTTTCCCTAATGTTCATCATGTGGGGGGTCCTCATGATACTTGGAAGGTGGGAGATCTCCATAGGCCTGATGATCACCGCCCTGGCGACCTTCCTCATGGTGAAAGCCCTGAACGTCGAAGAGCAGGTGTCCAGGGTGTTCGATGACACGCGGGATGCCCTTCGTACCAGGAGGTATCTGCTTTTTGCGGGAGTGTTCCTGACATTGATACTGGTCCTGACAGGCTTCGTGATCAGCTTCCTTGACGCCAGACGTGAAGAGGATGTCATAAGGTTCATCTTCGAGTTCCTGGATTCCGTGTGGATCTGGATCATTCTCGCGGCCTTGTCCTATACAATGGGAAGCTCTCTGGATACTTATATCAGGACCAACAGGTTCATCCGGTCCACCTGGGTGATGCTCCTGTCTCTGGCCGCCATATATTTCATCGCCAGTACAGCGTTCAATTTCATCGGTTTCATCGGGTTCGACCGAAACTTCGATTATACCGAGAACCTCATCTTCATGTTCATAGGGGTGTTCCTTCTGATAGTGGGTGGGATAGTATACACCTACAACCGGACCAAGACCGGCAGCAAGGGGAGGAACAGCTGGCTCCGTTAACGGAGGGATCGCATGGAGGTTATCTACTGGCTTCCCTATTATCATCAGATAGCAAGTGACCTCGGTCTCGACCGGGATGCCGATATCATGGCCTCCAACATGCTCGTCGATATACTGCTCTCCAACAGCAGGATACAGCAACAGACCGAGATCGTTCTGGAATTGGAAAGGATGCTGGAAGGAAGGGACACATATGTCCTTGGCGCCGGACCCGACCTGGAAATGGAATTGGACCGCCTGATCGGGGAGAAGAGGGGGAGAGGTACATGGATAGGCTCTTCGACCGGTAAAGATATGCTGATCTCAGCGGACGGCGCGACCTCGACCCTTCTGGGAAGGGCCCTGATCCCGCATATCATCGTGACGGACCTTGACGGAGGTGTGGAGGACCAGATACAATGCCTCTCAAGAGGGTCCGTCATGCTGGTCCATGCTCACGGCGATAACATGAAGATCCTGAAAAAGGTCGGACCGAGGCTCTTTGGCAGCGTTCTCGGAACGACCCAGGTCGATCCGGCCGATGTGGGCGGCCTCGTCAACTATGGAGGGTTCACCGACGGAGACAGGGCGGCATTCCTTGCACAGCATTTCGGGGCACGCTCGATAACCCTTCTGGGTTTCAACTTCAACGAGGTAGCACCCAAGATAGGCGACGGAGGCCTCAGAATGGAGAGCCTGGACCCCGAGGAGAACGAGTTCAAGTGGAAGAAGCTCGCATGGGCCAACGTCCTCCTGGGGCTAATAGGTAATCCTGAAGTAAAGTTCTATAGCCAGGGATCCGATCCGTGGATCTGATGCCCTTCCCACGGCACCTCCTCCATTTCGGAAGACCACTTGACATAGAAAGCAAGTTTTAATAAACCCAGATAGTGATACAGATAGGGAGATAGGATGGGTAAGTATCTGATATCTGTTGTTATCGGAAGCGCCATATTAGTGATTGCTATCATCATTATGGGAGCATTGGTAACATTGCTTTACCTGAAAATGGAGGGGTTACAAGATTCCCAAGATCATGTCTATGTGGTCGATATGGAACGTACATCCGAGGATGAAGAAGGTCTCCAGATGATCCAAACAGCAGAAGGTCTGGACCTAGGTCTCATCCTGGAAGTGGCTCCCAGGGATAACGGCCTGATCCCCATGTTCAAACCTGCAGAGGGGAGGGCCAATTACATATCGAAAGAGAACCTGGACCATTATTCGGGGCATATCACGGAGCTCGAAGGTTCCCATACCTTCGGACATTACACCATGAGATATTCCGCAACTGAGAAGCTCTTGAAGGTCGTGGTATTAAGACTGAGGTCCGGGGAGGACCCCGACCTGAGGGCATCCGGCCTGTACTTCAACGGCCGTCACATATCTTTTGGGGGAGGGGTGGTGTCGAACATGTTGTACAACAATGGATCGAACCTTGTCAGGATCGATATGGACGATGCCTACTACTGCAATAGCTCTGTGGAGATAGAATATGACAACTGCCATGTGATCGAGATGTGGCTCGATTACTCGGCCAGACCAAAACCCGATGAGGGCGGCGGTTTCGAGATGAAGCAGTTCATAATCCTCGACGGGGAAGGCTCCCTGCAGTTCTTCTACAATACCAGGATCGACACCGGCACACTGGAGGATTGGGTAGGGGCCCCGTGGTAAGGGACCATCGGGATTCCAAGAAGTTTTATATATGACCATTCTTTAGCCCCCACACCTGGTGATTCTGATGGCAAAGAGCTTGGACCCCGAGATCAGGGCGATAGTCGAGAAGCGCAGATTGATCAGAAAGGTCTGCATGAAATGCTATGCCAGGAACGCTGTGAAAGCCCAGCAGTGCCGCAAATGCGGATACAAAGGCCTGAGGATGAAGGCAAAAGAATCCCGGGGCGGATGATCCGACCCGGCTTTTCCTGCAGCAAGTTTTTCATTATTCCTATCCTATACCCCATGTTATGGAAGGGTTCTATCTCTGTTCCCGGACGGACATATTGAGGAACGTGAACATGGACACTGGCAGGAAGATCGCACTTGTCGGTGTCCCCGGGGCCTTCAAGGATTGGTTGGAAAAGGTCCTCCCCATGGACACCTTCATCGTGGATGGGGGTGAGGAACTCCCGGAGGGGTCCACCTTCGATATCATCATCTACTGGGATCCAGGTAATATAATGTTGGACATCATCGATGACCTTATCGGTTCTCTATCGGACAGCGGAGACCTGTGGGTAGCGGTATTGCATGGTGCCGGTCGTGAACTGTTATCGAGCCGATACGAGGTGAAGGAAACACTGGTCCTGAACCTTACCCTGACAAGGGACCTCGTCCCGGTTCTGCTTTCGATAAAGGATCAAAAGTCCCCCAAGGTCCTCTGAGCTCTCGCAGAGGTCAACTTCCTGCAGGTATCCCATGATGACCTGGCGAAGGAAGGAAGTGTTCCATTCCTACGGTAATATGAGAACAGGAACTCCCTTGTGGTCATGTCGCCGGGATAACCGCTACCGACATCCTCCCCGACCCCTTTGGATATCTCGACCATGATCCTATCCCTGATCACCTTGGCGATTATTGATGCGGCACCCACCACCGGGTGGTCCCTGTCAGCCTTGTGCATCGATTGGATCTCTCTTCCATCCTCGTAGAACCTCGATACTTCCCTGGATACCATCTCCCCGTAACGTTTCTCGTTCACATCAGCAGCGTCCAGAATGATCAGGTCCACCCCGATGTTCTCCCCCTTCAACTTGATATCGACATCCTCTGGCAAAGACGGGTGTCGAAAGGCCCTACCCATCAAGATGGAAAGGACCACCGACGAGAAACATAGCACCTCGAGATCGTTGAGGGTCATGATCGATCTGGAGAGGTCTATTGCCGATGCTGGAACGATCAATAGGCAATGATAGAACGAACCCTCGAGCTCACGATACAATGCTTCCCTGCGGATCGGTGTGAGCAGTTTGGAGTCCCTGACACCAAGCTCCCGGAGGACCTCCTCATCATTCGATACAAGACCACCGATCACCATTGGTCCGAGGACCGGGCCTCTCCCGGCTTCGTCAATGCCGAGCAACATGAGGAGGCAATGTCCTGGTACATGATATTCTTTCTCGAGGTCATTCTCCCCCCAAAGTAATAATAATCCGTTCACAATCCGAACCCGATGCAATGGAAGGACAAGCTTATTGGTTCACTCGAGAGAAGAACCATTCTCTGCATAGGTCTGGACACGGACCTGGAGAAGTTTCCGCCTCATTTGAGAGAGGGTATCCTCCCACAGTTCGAAAGGAACAGAGAGCTGATCGATGCCACAGCGGGCATGGCCGCCGCCTACAAGTTGAACCAGGCCTTTTACGAAGTTCAGGGGATAGACGGTGTAACGGCCATGGAAAGGACCATTTCCTATATCAACAGGGAATACCCGGATGTTCTGGTCATCCTCGATAGCAAGAAAGGAGATATCGGTAACACCTCGAGAGCTTATGCCCGAGCTGCTTTCGAAAAGCTCGGGGCTGGCTCCATAACCGTGAACGCCTACATGGGCAAGGATGCCGTGATACCGTTCTCGGAACACAAAGAAAAACTGGTGTTCGTCCTCTGCAGGACCTCCAATCCCGCAGCAGGTGAGGTCCAGAACACGCCGTCACCTGAGGAACCCCTTTTTTTAAGGATGGCCCGGATGATATCCGGATGGAACGAACACGGCAACCTGGGTCTTGTCATTGGTGCGACCTATCCAGAAGAGCTCAGGATGGTCAGGGACCTGGTGGGTTTCGAGATGCCCGTACTGGTTCCTGGTGTGGGTGCTCAGGGAGGGGACCTGAACAAGGTCCTCCAATATGGTACTGACCCCTGCGGAGGTGGATTGCTCATCAACGTTTCCAGAGGTATCATGTTCTCGTTCCTGAAAAGTGACCTTGATTATATCACCTCGGCCAGTAAGGCCGTAGGAGAATACACTTCATCCATCAACAGGATAATGAAAGACCTCAGGAGATGGTAGCATGTTGGACGAGGAAAAAGGGCAGAGGGATGGGATCGACCTTGTGGTCAGGGCAAGCCCCATATCCGGTTCTGGTATAGCCAGGGTCCATATATCGATACTCGAGATGGAAGAGTTCAACGAAGGAAAGGTGGCCCTCTTCATCCACGAGGAAAAGAATGTCGTCCTCCGTCTCGTCGGTGACAGCATGATGACCAGAGGCAGGGTCTCCCTGAGGAAGAAGGACATGAAGTACCTCGGTGTTAAGGAAGGGGAGAAGGTCACCCTGTTCCCCAGAAGAAAGATCGGCGATCGCATCAAAAAGGGGCTCCGGATCTTGATACGCTGGGATGATCAGGCATGAAGGACCTTATAAAAAAGGACATCTGCAAACTGGATATACCTAACGTGATGGAAGCGATCAAGGAGAGGATGGTCGAGTACAGGTTCAATATTGATGATTACGATCTACCTTCAGGTACGATGGAGGGGAGGAGGAACAACCTCCACAAGGTGATCATGGGGCTCAACAGGAAACTGACCGTCTCCGTTCAAAAGGATAAGAGAAAGATACAGATCGACCTTAAATGGTCCTCCATTTTCAGCAACTGCGTCATCTCCTGGTTCGAGTTCTTCATAATCGCCATGGCCGTTTTCCGTTTCATGGGTCTGGGGGGATTCCTGATCTCGATCGCTGTGGGATTCCTCGGTGCTTCTCTGAACCTGGCGCTGTTCTTCGTTCTAAGGTTTAAAATGATCTCCATCATGAAAAGGGACCTTGAGGACATCGAGATGGCGATGGTCGAGGGGAAATTCAAGGGACGGATGGGCGGCTTCTTCTAGGCCACTTCCATCCCCGAGGCAGGTATGACGGACCTCTTCTTTCCCTTGATGTTGACAGGTGGCATCGGCATGGGTGGGGGAAGCTGCACCTCCCTCGACAGAAGAACTGCCACGGGCATGCATGTCTTCATGATCGCTCCATGGATCTCCTGAGCTGCCTTGTCCGGCATATTACCCGTTTCGGACCACTGATCGCTCAATTCCCTTGCTCCTCCGGAGAAGATTATCCTACCCTCCATCCCCACAGTCCCCAACCCGGTGTATGTGGCCATGAACCTGAAGTCCACCCTTGCCTCGTCCTCTTCGGTCAAATATATCTGTGATACGTTGGAGTTCACATCGATACGGATGTTCATCTTCTGGGCCAAGACCCCGACCCTTTTAGCCTCGACTGATAGTAGTTCGGTCCGTTTTATGGTCATGAAATTACCTCGAATGGGCCTGGCCCGAGGATATAACACTCTTCTGTTATTTTTCATTTATTCGTTGGGCCCTTCAGCGGATCCCATTGTCCGAACCCCTGTCCGACAGATATCATGGACAGGGCATGCTCCACATTTGGGGTTTTTCCTGCAATATTCCTTGGCCAATATGACCAATAGGGCATGTAAACGGTTGTATAACAGGGCATCTCCCTTCAGGGAGGTCATTATTTCGGACCGGACCGCCATCGGGTCCAAAGGCTCGTGGACGTCCATCTCGATGATCGGTCGAGGGTCCATCCGTGCAAATATCCTCAGGGTATAGACATCAACTACGAACACTGGTTTCCGAACAGCATAGCATAAAATGGAGTCTGCGGTCTCGTTCCCGACACCCTTCAGGCTCAGGAGAGCCGTTCTTGCATCCTTGGTGTCCCAGCTTGAAAGCGATGAGATATCCCCGCCCAGTTCCTCCACGATGAAATTGCTGATCACCTTGATATACTCGGTTTTCTGGTTGTGGTAACCTGTTGCATGGATCAGCCCGGCCAGGCGATCGGGGGAACATTCGATGACCTTGGCCGGGTCCAGCATCTCGGCCTTCTTCAGGTTCCCGATGGCCGTCTCGACGTTGCTCCAGGCAGTATTTTGAGTCAGGATGGCACCGATGGCTACCTCGAAAGGGGTCTCGCCAGGCCACCAGCAGGGGTCCCCGAAGGCAAGGAAAAGCTTCGAGAACAGTTGCATTAACCACCCTGAAGAGAAGCTCCTCATATTCCCTGGAAGGAGCTGCAAAGATATAATTGCATAAGGGTCTTTCAGTCAATATGAGCCGACCTTTGGCCCTCCAGAGGGCTGGTCAACCCGATCCTGGATGGAAATACCTGATCCTTGATGGATACATCGATGAACCATCTGCACTGGGAGTGCCTCCTTACATATCACCGCACGTCCGCTCGCTTGCCGGAGGCCTGGTTTCCGGCGGGGCTGAGCATGAGGAGATAGGATACCTGACGGTGGACCAATGGAGAGGTATGAGAGGGTCCGCCAGGCGAATAGGGACGCTCAGGAAGATCGATGGGACCTTCATAGTGACAGGATGTATCGTCCCGGGCAGATATCTGAGAGGGATGCCCATCTCCAGGAGGGAGGTGAGAGAAGTTGCGTTGGAAGCTGCAGGAAGGGCGGTGATGGTGGTTGGTCCCTCTGCACCCGTTCATTCCGGGGATGATGAGGTCAAAACCTGCCTTGGCGACCCCGGAGTCCTCGGAGAAAGCTTCTCTTCCACCGGGACCTTAAGGGACCGGGACAGGACGATGGAGGAATGGAACGAGCATCTGTTGAGAGGTGCTTTTATGATATGGATGCACCCGGACCATCCCTCTCCGCTCATTGCAGAGATAGAGACCTCCAGGGGATGTCCAAGATATCTGTCGGGAGGTTGCTCCTTCTGCTCGGAACCGGGGAAGGGACCCGTCCAGTTCAGGGAGCCTCAAGACATCATCGAGGAGGTCGGAGAGCTATCTGACAACGGTCTGGAGAACCTGAGGATCGGCGGTCAATCGGACCTGCTATCCTACATGTCCCCCGAGGCAGGAAGGTCCGATGTCCCTTCTCCTGACCCTTGTGCCCTGGAAGAGATGATGTCGGGAGTTGGGCGGAAGCTCAATGAAGGCAAGGGCGTGCAGAGAGCGATCGGAAGAGGCAGAAGACCGGGGATCGACACCGGGATCATCCATACTGACAATGCCAATCCGGCAGTCGTCAGCCGTCATCCTGACCTATCAAGGAAGGCTCTAGAGGTCTTGGTCAGGTTCACCACACCTGGAACCGTCCTTGCGCTCGGTCTGGAATCCTCCGACCCCCTGGTGAGGAAGGTCAACAATCTGAATTCGGGACCTGATGAGACCCTTGCTGCCGTGAGAATGATGAACGAGGTGGGGGGGCGAACAGGAGTGAACGGACTACCTCACCTCCTACCGGGGATCAACTTCCTGGGGGGACTTCCTGAGCAGACCCCGAGCAGCTTCGCCAAGGACCTGGAACTGCTGAGATCGGTCATGAACGAGAAACTTCTTGTCAGAAGGATCAACATCAGGGGGGCCCTGTTCCCGGGTGATGACGGGGTTCCTATCGCCAGATACCTTACGGGAAAGCTAAGGGTGGCATTCCTCGATTTCAAGGAGAAGGTCAGGAGAGGGTTCGACCCACAATTCCTGAGGAACATGATCGGGATCGGAGGGGTTCTAAAAGGGATCTATACCGAAACGGTGGCGGGTCATACCACATTTGGCAGACAGATAGGATCGTATCCCCTCCTTGTCGGTATCGAGCACCGTGTCGATCTCGGAACCTTTGTCGATGTTGCAGTGACCGAGTTCTCCGGAAGGAGCGTTACAGGATTCATGACCCCTTTCAGGATCAATCAGATGTCCTTTCGCGACCTCCAGGCACTCCCGGGAGTGGGCAAGAAGAGGGCCGCGACCATTTTCCGAGCACTGCCGCTTGACCGAGATGGTCTTAAGGAACACCTTGAGACCGAACGGTGGGTCCTGGAACACATAGACCCGGTCCTGCCGCCATAGGCCATAGAGCAGAAGGATCGAAACGATGACAACTAACTATCACCAACGTTCAATATGGTCAAGATCTTATCTGCACATATGAAGGATAAGGTTTTATGTGGGGCCCGACCATCTGGTTGGTGAGCCAGAAGGTGTTATGGATGAAGAACTCAGCTATGTTGTTCCTGTTGGCCATCATTCTCGTACTCCAATCAGCAATGACCATCATGGGATCATCTCCCACCAGAGCTCCAGGTAGCGGTGACTACCCTGTCAATTACGAGATACAGGATTATGAACCATCGGGGGACGAGCAGTGGGACCTGGATGTCGCACAGGATGGGTCTGGAAGGTTCTTCGCAGTATGGGTGGACAACAGGGCGAACATCCACCAGATAAGGTTCTCCAAGTCCTTGGACGGAACATCATGGGGTGATGGTGAATTCAATAATAACGATATCATCGTGAGCGATGGACCTGGTACAGTAGAGAAGTTTGCTCACCCCTCGATAGCTGTGGACGGCGGTGGTGTACTTTACTGCATCTGGCTTGATGACCGGGACGGCACCCCGTCGATCAGGCTCTCCACCTCGAACAACACAGGATCGACGTGGACCCCAAGCATCGTTATAGAGAAGATCAACGGTACGATCACGGAACCGTTCATAAGATACAGTTCGACCGTCGGCCTATCCATAGTGTACGTCAATGAGAAAGCCGGAGTCGGGGGTTCAGGGCAGCAGAAGGATATAATGTTCACAAGATCGATCGACGGCGGCAATGTCTTCAGCGATCCGATCACCGTCAATGATGATCAGACGGACGAGGATCAACTGCACCCCAGGATGTCCGTCGCTCCGGGAGGGAGGGTCGGCATCGTATGGGTCGACCACAGGAACACCGGTTTGGGAAGTGTATTCAACACCGATATCTACTTTTCATATACAAGCAACGGTCAGACCTTCGCCGGCAACATAGAGGTCGGAGCGACCTCGAACGGTAACAGACAGGAAGCTCCGGATGCTGCATTCTCGTCGAAGGGGGATGCCATGGTGGTATGGCAGGAAATGGGTCTGGACGGGTGGAGGATCAAATATTCAATGGCATGGATCTCATCTCCATCCTGGAACATGTCCATGGTTAACGGGTATACGGCCATAATGGAGAACCTTACCAGATCGGACCAGTTCTCTCCGAGGGTAGGATATATCAATGGTGCTTTCTGCCTGTCTTGGTCCGAGATCGACCTGAGGGATTTCTACCTGGTCCGTGCGGGGTATATCTCAAGAGAAGGAGAAAAGGTCTCCATGGACCATGTGGTGGACGATTCCATTGATCTTGGTATGTTCATCAATGATCCAATATACCATGCGGAGATGTTCAGGGAAACCGTCATCGTGCACGGGTTCCAGGATAGGGCTCAGATCTTCTGGCTGGACCACCGAACGGATATCAACCCGTCCAATGGGATCAACGAGGACGCTGACCCCTATACAGCAAGGGCTTTCAAGGACATCGCCATGCCTCTGGTCCCATTGGACCCACAGCTCAGGGTGGCCTCAAAGAGCTGGTCTTGGGTCGAGCTCTCCTGGGACATCTCCCTGGATGTGGAATATAAAGGATACTATCTCACCTATGGAAAAGGAAGTGCGGAGCAACCGGATGAGAACATCAATGATGCTGCCGTGCTGGACCGGGTGAAGAGCAAATATCGTTTCGAAGGACTTGCTCCAGATTCATCATATCAATTCAGATTGATGACAAAGGACAGGATGGGGAATAAGGTCTTCTCAAACTCACTGGACGTGATGACGGACCCTAACCAGCCTCCTTTTTTCGACTTCATCGAACCCGATGGGGAAGAAGACACGGCCGACAAAGAATACACCATCAAATGGTTCACTTCGGACACGGAAGATACGGCACAGTATTCGATCCATTATGATGACGACCTCGATCCTTCCGATCAGGTCTTCCTGGTATCCGGCGACACCATGATCTCTGGAGGGGAACGGTCACTGGTATGGAACACTTCATCATTGACCCCTGGTGGGTATACACTGAACGCCACCATCGATGATGGCGTCAACCCACCAATAATCGTCTATTCCAGGGCCATCCTTGTATCTCACCCAGGATTACAAACGGATTATCTGAGGGTTCTCTCGGTCGTTATCGATGGCGGAAGGGACACCGCTTATGTGGACCCTGCATTGACGATAACTTTCGACAATGACCTCGCTACCTCCTCCCTTACCGCGGAGAACCTCTTCGTGCTGGATGGTTCCCAGAAGAAGGTCGACGGTGACATCTCGATAATGGGCTCCAAACAGATACTCTGGAGACCGAACGGCCTACTGCTTTTTGCCAGCAGGTATACCTTGGTCCTCACGCCCGGTATCATCGATCAGAGAGGAGCCAAACTGGATGGAGGCGGGGTCGGTCAGGCCAGCAGCTTTGACCTGAAGTTCACCACAAGGTCCGACGCAGGTATACCGACCATCAGGAATAATGCACCAAAAGGTTCAGGCACCCGCCTCTGGCCGGACATTATCATCGGTTTCGATATACCGATGGCCCCCGACAGCCTGAAGAACGATACCGTCAAGTTAAAAGACCCTGATGGGAGACCCGTATCTATCGGACTGGTATATGACCCCTACCGGATGACACTTGGCATCAGGACATTGAGACCTCTTGATGAGCTCACCACCTACAGGGTCAACCTTTCTCGGTCGATCCTCTCCATGAAAGGCTCTTCGATAACGGCTTTCGAATGGGGGTTCACGACCGGAATGGTCAGGGAGGATGTGGATACGGATTCCGATGGAGTTCCAGATGACAGGGATTGGTTCCCCGAAGACCCCAACGAGAGCATGGACATGGACGGGGATGGAAAAGGAGACGAGCGCGATGAGGACGATGATGGCGACGGCATGCCTGACAACTGGGAGTTGAAGAACGGTCTGGACCCGAATGACCCCACCGACGCTGATGAGGACCTCGATAATGATGGCAAGACCAACCTTCAGGAGTTCAGGGATGGAACGAACCCTAAAGGTCAGAACGGAACCGATGTCTCCTCACTGAAGATCATGGTCTTCATACTGCTCGCCATTGCTATCTTGGTCCTTCTCGTGATAGTCCTCTTTTCCTTTGACAGAAGAAGGAGGAACGAGAAGGAGCGTATGGAAAGGGATTTCTACAGGGACGGCGACCAGGAAGAATAACACACGACCATTACCTCTGTAACAGGAAAAAAGAAGCCGAACATACCGCAAGATTATTCATATTGGAACTTCATGGTCCATGATAAGGTTGATACCCCTATACCGATCGGAGGATACCATATGAGAGCCCGTATTCCGGCAATGGTCATTGCCGTCATGTTCCTTCTTCTGACATTACCCAACATGACCCATATCGCGGTATCGAAGCAGTCCACCCCGGATGGTGGCGGTTACAGATACACCGATGCCATGGACCCCGAACCGAAGATCGAGGTCGACTATCTTGATATCAAGAGCCACCCCAACGTTGTAAACTACAACGTCGATAACTACTATTATTATGTCGAGGCGAACCTTGGCTTCGATTTCGAATATTATGGCCAGACCTTCAACAAGATCCGAATAAGTATTTACGGTGCCATGTCCTTCGTCGAGACCAACGGCAACTCCTACAACGACCCCTGGGGATATTCACTACCCTCCACCAGCTCTCCGAAGGGATTGATAGCGGTCAACTGGAGGACCGACACCGCGTATTCCGGAACCGGAAGATTGTACTCTCTTCAGACCACCATCGATTCCGAGAATGCCTTCATAGTTGACTGGAACACACAGGGTGGGGCGCAGTATCAGGCGATCCTCTTCGAGACCGGTATGATCCTCTTTCAGTACAAGAGCGCTTCACAATGGTATGTCCCGGGGTCATATACGATCATCGGCATAGAGAGCCCTGACTCGACGACAGGTACCGCCTATGTGAGCAGGTATGAATATTCATCGAACCCGAAGTTCAACCTGCCCTTCGCGATCGCTTTCACCAAAGAGGACATGTCCGTTGATAGGATCGAGCTCACCAATGGTGACGGCAGTAGACAGGACAAGATCTATGCTGGTTCCAAACCGTATATCTTCAGGACAGATGTTTCACATTCCAAGACCAGGGATGATATAATGAGCGCAACCATGACGCTCGGATCCCTCTGGGGACAGGAAGGGATCAAATTGGTCTACTTCCACCAGAACAGGACCTTCTACCAGCTTACCGGATTGGAACATGCCAACCTCCTTACGGATATGTCAAAGACCGAGGTAAGGAATTCAAATACCATCAGTATCTACTTTTATGTTGATTTCAAGATACCTTACCCTTCCGAGGAGAGGCGGAACGTCACTGTCAGGGCGACCGGAAAATCCGCAATTCCGAGCCATTTCGATCTGGGCGATGTCTACTATGTGGAGGACGACCTTGAATGGGACACCGCATCACTGATAGCAAGGAAGACATCCGGGGACGGTGGGTTCATCCAGGATGGAAGCTATGTCGCAGGTGGAGAGGTGGTCCAGTTCAGCGGTTTCCGGATCTTCTATGAAAGATCAACGGTCCAACCGCCTCCGTCGCTCGTTCAATTGAACATTTCGGACAATCACGGAACCAATGTGATCGTGCACATCCCTCAGAATGGGCAGCTATCTGCAAGCTGGACAGCGTTGGATGTCACATCTGTCATGACGCTGGAGTTCAGGGTTTACGGAGTACCCCTGGATAACATGGTCAACGAACCAGATAATTTCATATTCACCTTCAGGGTCGATGCAACCCCTCCAGGGGGACTGAACAAGGCCACGTTCAAGGTCTTTCAGGACCAGCTTGATGGTGGAGAGGAACCTTATGACGCCGATAATGACATTCATTACGACAACGATGACAACATATACCTGAAATGGGAGACCATCACGGACGGTGAGTCTGGCCCGGGAAGCTACCTTATAAGTGTCACCAGCGAGGAATTCTCTCTTGAAAAGGTCGTCAAGGTAACGGACCCGTCCAAGGCGGATCTGAACACACATATAGGAGAGAATTACAGGGAATACCTTCCACAGGGTAGGTTCAATATCTCCATCAGAGCGGTGGACATTGTGGGGAACATAGGTCCCGCTATCTATACCACACTGATAATAGACCGGACCGGACCATTGTTCAGGGTGGTGTCCCCTGCCCTGGAGGAATGGGCCCATAGTGCCAGACCGATCGTCACAGTGAACATAACGGACTCGTTATCACCCATCGAGGGGCAGACGCTGGTCTACCGTGTTTCCACTAATGGGGGTTTCACTTTTTCAGAGTGGGAGAGCTTTCAATTCTACGGCAGGACCCGGAAAGAACTGGAACTGGAGATCACTCCAAAATTGACCGAGGGTAAGGAGAACATGCTCCAGTTCAAGGGAGAGGACATTGCCCAGTCTGGACCGGTAACGTCCCAGAATATACCTATCTGGGTCGATCAGAGGCCTCCATCGATCAGTATGATAGAACCACAGGTCGATGAAAGCGGGACCACTGTGGAATGGTTGAAGACCGCGAACGAACCTATACGGATATCGATCCACGATTTCAAAGGAAGAGGAGTGGACCCGTCCAGGATCTCGTACAGGTATTCTCTTGGAGGCGGGGGTTTCTCGGCGGACATACCTCTTGAGGGAGACCCTTATAACAACACTCTCGGCTATGAGGAATATACCTTCACAATCCGCAAGGACACATGGCAGGAAGGGGACGAGAACCTTCTTGTGGTGGATGTCTGGGACCTGACAGGAAAGAACACGACAGCGGTCTTCAGAATACGCCTGGATGTCACTCCCGAGGTGACCATACTGTCTCCCGATCCCACCGGTATATACCTTGACAATTCGAACATAACATTCTCCGTCAAGGTGGAGGACAGAGACGGCAATGAAGATGTATCGGTCTCATGGATGTCCAACGTTGATGGGCCTCTTGGTTACAGATCGACGATGTCAACCATCCTGTCCGCGGGTCAGCATATCATCACAATTACAGTCGATGACGACGTTCATACCACCAAGAGATCGTTCTCCATCGTCGTATTATCACATGTCCTGATGGACCCGGCCTTCATGGATTCCGACAATGATGGGATGAACGATTCCTACGAGATGGAATTCGGATTCGACCCGAACGAGAAGGACGGACACAAGGACCTTGACGATGACACCTTCACCAATCTTGAGGAATATCTTGCCGGGACAGACCCGACCGATAAAAAGGACTATCCTGGATCCACGATCAAAGAGTCTTCGTTCCCCATCCTTCCTTTGATATTGATCATCCTCGGTCTCTTGGGTTTGATGATCTTTGGAGCGCTAACGGTCAGGGAATCGAACAGAACACAACAGGCAGTGATGCCATTGCCCCCGGCATATTACGGTTGGCAAACGTCAGGACCTGCTCTTCCTCCGGAAAGACCGGCCTTGCCACCGTAACGGAAGAGGTTCTGATCAGTAACGTCTCTCGTTGATGATCTTTGCATAGACCCTTTTTATATCTCTGGCTTCGACAGGGACACCATCTCTATGGACCATGCGGTACTCTGTCTTGATCTTATCGATCACGACCTTCTCCCTTCCGAACTCCAGAATATCACCCACAGCGAACTCCTCATCGGGTGTTGCTTCCACTCTCTCAGATCTCGTATTCGATCCCCGGACCACCGCAACCTTCACAAGAACGCTATCGAAGTACTTCAACCAGAGACAATCGATATCACTTGCCTTGGCCTTCCTGACCCTTCTCCCTTTTTGCTCTATTGCCGTTACGAGAAGGTTATGTGACTCCCAGAAGAGCTCCTCCCCCACCATTACCTCCTCAATAGGCCCGAACTCTATCAACTTCTTCTCGGAGACCTCTTTGTTCGAGATAACCGAGTTGACCTTCACAGGTCTCTCCACAGGGAAATTCGCATGATGTATGGACTTGCATGAGATACATTGAACGGTCCCATCAAAGCCGCTTTCCGGGGTTGCTCCGATCCTGCCCTTGAGTATACGATGCGGTGTCTCCTCTCCACATTTATCGCACAGGGTGAAGATAACGGTACCTTCGGGCATGGGCCCGTCGAAAAAGCTACCCTTATATAAATTGTCCCCTAAGGTATCATATCTTCAGGTCTGAACCCACAAGGGCGAAATAAGATATACCCCGCCAAAGCTTGAACCCCCATGGAACGCTATCTGGACCTTATCGATCTCATGCGATCCAGGAGGAACATATTGGTAGCATTCTCCGGAGGGGTGGACAGCACACTTGTTGCCCTTGCGGCCATCGAAGCCCTCGATGGGAGATGTACTCTGGTGATGGTCGACAATGGAACACTCCCCAAGGGCGAGATCGATCATGCCAGAAGGACCGCTTCAGCACTTGGATCTCCATTGAAGGTCCTTGAGTTACCTGTACTCGATCATGAGGACATCGTATCGAACCCCGATGACAGGTGCGGGACCTGCAAGGGATACATGATGTCGAATTTGATCGGGACCGCCCGTGAAGTTGGATCCGAGGTGGTGGCCGACGGTATGAACGTAGATGACAGGAACGAATATCGCCCGGGACTGGAGGTCTCCTCCAGGCTCGGGATCTGGCATCCTCTCATCGAAACGGGCATCGGTAAAGAAGAGGCAAGGTCCATACTCAGGGAGAAAGGAATAAGCATCCATGATAGACCATCCAATACATGCTTGATGACCAGGATACCTTACGGAGAGAGGGTCACCAGGGATAAAATGGGAATGATAGATCATGTCGAGAGCCAGGTAAGAGGCCTTGGCTTCAGGGATGTCAGGCTCAGGCTCTTCGAGAGGTCCGGTGGCGGATATATAGGGATACTCGAGGTTGACGAGCCCAAAAGGATCATGCCCCTGTGGAACACCATCCAATACCCCCTCAGTGAATTGCTTCTGGTCCTGGACCCGGCCGGTTACAGGCAGGGATCATTGAATGTCGGCCGGATATCCCCATAAGGTTTATAAGGAAATCCCCTTTACACCTTTCGAAACCGCCCTTAACCATAGAGTTGCGGTGTGAAGGGGAAGTTGATATGATAACCCGTTTCGAAAAAGCAAGGATCCTCGGTGCAAGGACGCTCCAGCTCAGCCTCGGAGCACCTCCGCTTGTAAGATCAGATGAGGTTGACCCCCTGAGGATAGCAGAAAGGGAAATGGACCTGAATGTCATCCCCCTTACCGTGAGGAGAGTATAGGAGAGTTGTTCCAATGATCGACATCCAGAATGCCCAGGACCTGTTGATAGATGAGGATATCTATCTCACCTCTGGCGTACATATAGGAACCCAGCAGAAGAGCGCCGATATGAAGGAATTCATTTTCAAGGTCAGGTCTGACGGACTCTATGTCCTGGACATAAAAAAGACCAATGAAAGGATCAAGATAGCGGCGAACATGATATCGAAATACCATCCCGAAGAGATACTCATCGTCTCTGCAAGGCAGTACGGACAGAAACCGGTAAGGATGTTCTCCGATATCATCGGGTGCAACGCGTTCCCCGGACGGTTCGTCCCCGGTACGCTCACCAACCCTTCCCTCGATCTCTACGTTGAGCCGAAGATACTCATCGTCACCGATCCCGCAGCGGACCAGCAGGCTCTCAAGGAAGCCGTTACTTCCAGGATCCCTGTCATAGGCCTGTGCGATGCGAACAATGAGACGAAATACGTTGATCTCGTGATCCCATCCAACAACAAAGGAAGACGTTCCCTGGCGGTTGTCTACTGGCTCCTTACCCGGGAGGTTCTCAAGACCAAGGGCGCCATCGGTTCATATGCCGATTTCAAACCAGAGTTGAAGGATTTCGAAGCCACTCTCTGAGAACCCTTATTAAGTTCCGATGGAATATCCGATCATGAGACATCCTGCAGTGGCTGGTATGTTCTACCCTGGTTCGGAAAGAGAACTCACCCGAGAACTCAAGGACTGTTTCAGGACGGGGCCTGGCAGATCAACTCCCGAAAAAGGGAAAAGGGTCATGGGTCTGGTCTCCCCGCATGCCGGGTACGCTTATTCTGGCCCCACGGCCGCCTTCGGATTCCTTGCAATGGCGGACGGAGGCCTTCCAGATTCCGTTATCATCATCGGACCGAACCACCACGGTCTCGGAGAACCGATCGGGATATCCTTTGAGGATTTCAGTACACCTCTTGGTGTAATGAGGAACGACCGCGAACTTGCCGAGGCTATCGGGATCCCACCGGACGAGCTTTCACACGTCAGCGAGCACTCGATGGAGGTTCAGCTGCCATTCATACAGTTCTTCGATAAGGGGATCGGACAGGTGTGCATCTCGATGATGGACCAGTCTCCACAGACAGCCCGATGGCTGGGTGATAGGATTGCCAGAGCGTTAAGGACCACAGAGAGGGATGCGGTGATCGTAGCTTCTTCGGACTTCACCCACTGTGGTAGGAATTACGGTTATCCCGTGCCGGGTACCATGGATCCCGGGGAATTCGCAAGGTCACGGGATATACCTGTCATAGAAAAGCTTCTGAAGTTCGATATCGAAGGTGCATTGTCGGAAAAGAGGAAGCTTGGGACAACGGCATGCGGATTGGGGCCCATTTCGGCAATGTTCGAGGCTGCGAAGGCTCTCGGAGGCGGAGAGGCAAGGCTTTTACATTACACGACGAGCTACGATGTATCGCCCGCCTCCTCTGCAGTGGGTTATGCTTCCATAGCAGTATACTAGTGACTCGAAATCGTATGTATTGAAATAGAATATCATCCTTGTGGGTGTCGGAGGCCCATGAATGAACATCTCAATAATCGGGACCGGATACGTTGGACTCACAACAGGCATCGCACTTGCCGAGCTGGGCAACCAAATTATCCTGGTTGATTTGATCAAGGAAAAACTGGATATCATCATGAGCGGAGTGGCTCCATTTTTCGAACCCGGAGTGAACGAGCTGCTTTCCAAGCACATCCGGACCGGGAATATCAAGACAACAATGGATGGGGCAAACGCAATCATGGTGACAGATATGACATTCATCACCGTGGGAACCCCCTCCCGTAAGGATGGCTCCATGGACGATTCACATATAAGGTCCGCTTCCAAGATGATCGGGGAAGCCCTCAAGGACAAGGAAGACTTCCATGTGGTTGTAATGAAATCCACCGTGGTCCCGGGTACTACCCTTGGTATCATCAGGGAAACCATCGAAAGGCAATCAGGGAAGAAGGGCGGATCGGACCTAGGTATCGCGATGTGCCCGGAATTCCTCCGCGAGGGGGCTGCAATGCATGATTCCATGCACCCTGATAGGGTGGTCGTGGGTTGCATCGATGACAGGACATACGAGATCATGGAAAGATTGTTCTCCCCTCTGGGTTCAAGGATCCTCAGGACCTCACCCACAGCAGCCGAGATGATCAAATATGCCTCCAACTCACTTCTGGCAACCAAGATATCGTTCACGAACGAGATATCACGGATATGCGAGAAGGTGGGGTTGGATGTCTACGAGATCATGGAAGGTGTGGGGCTCGATTTCAGGATCAACCCCATGTTCCTGAAGGCTGGAGCGGGTTTCGGAGGCTCTTGTTTCCCCAAAGATGTCTCCGCACTGATGAACCTGGCGAAACAACTGGACCTGGATACCCCTTTGCTGAACGGGGTCATGAAGAACAACGAGATACAGCCACAACATCTGGTCGAGGTCGCAGAAAGGACATTCGGACCTCTGGGAGGGAGAAGGGTCGCTGTCTTGGGACTTGCTTTCAAACCGGATACGGACGATATAAGGGAGACAAGGTCCCTCCCAGTCATCAGGGCACTCATGGATAGGGGTGCAGTAGTAAGAGCCACCGATCCCAAAGCCATCGGCAACTTCAAGGCCGCAATCCCCGACATCGTTTATTCTGATGACCTGGAAGAGATCCTGGATTGGGCAGAATTTGTGTTCATCCTTACGGAATGGCCCGAATACGGGACCATCGACTGGGGCTCAAAAACCCATCTATCTGCAGTGATAGATGGCAGGAGGAGCGTGGACCCGGTTTCCATGAAGAACGTTAAATACTGGGCAATTGGTAGTCCGCTTCCGTAGTAGATCCGGGGGCATCGCTTGGATATCGGAAGGAAATGGAAGGACATACTATACATCGGACTCGGCCTTTTCCTGATATCCGTTCTACTTCTGAGAGCTGATGTAACGGATACCCTCGATATCCTCAAGGGAACCAGGATTGACCTGATAGCCCTTGTCCTTTTATTATATTTCTTCAACATTTTTTGCAAGGTCATGAGATGGCACGGTCTCCTGAAGGGCATGGGGGCCAGGAACACAGGTGCGATAACGCTTCCCATATTCCTTGCCTCACTAGCTCTGAACAACTCCACCCCCGGTAAAGTGGGTGGAGAGCCCGTCAGGGCGATCATGCTCAAAGAGCATACAGGGAACGGGATCTCAAAAGGTATAGCGACCATTTTCGCCGAGAAATCCATGGACATACTGACGATCCTCTTCCTTGCCCTTTTAGGCCTCATCTACCTCGTGAACGAACTCGGTTTCGAGGATGTGAAATGGATGGTCATCGCTATATGCATGGGAGGATCGATCATCGTCCTTGTGATCCTCCTTCTGGTGAACCGAAGGTTCCTTGAGCTTGTCAACAGTAAAATGGAAAGGACAGCTCTGACACTGTCACACGGAAAAAGGGGTTCAAAACCTTACAGGATAGCGATCAGACTTCAAGGTGCGATCGACCGTTACCATAGCTCTCTTAGGACGATCGTGAGGAACCCATGGTGCGGTACAGGGACCATCATTCTGACCATTGCCATATGGATCAATGAAGCCTTGAGGTTCTACCTGGTCGTCATGGCACTTCCAGGTAATGTTCAGGTGACCTTCATGGGGGCTGTCGCTGCCATCTCCGTTGCCAACATCCTCGGGTTCATCCTGCCGATCGGAGCTGGCAACGTGTTCGGTAGCAAATCCATACTCGAACTTCTCTCCGTGAAGGAGACCACCGCTATGGCAGCCTCGCTCCTTCAGGTCGCGACCTCCCTCTGGATATCCATACCTCTAGGGTTGATCTCCCTTGCATATCTGAGGACCAGATCGAAAAAGGCGGGCAATCAATGATATAGATGTTAGAACCTATATCCGAGATAGTGGTTCATCATGATGGGAGATACTGGCTCATCGGCGGACCTTCTGGAGATGATGGACCGAAAGAACCGTTTGCGGCGCTTTCTGAATAGCGACCCTTTCTTCATTTTATTGATATTTATTACGGTTACCATCTTCTTCTGGAGGATCCTGCTGGAACCCGACCATATGATATATTCCCCCCATTCGGACACCATCGATCAGTTCTATCCATGGAGGCTCGTCGCGGATAGATCGATGAGGGATGGGGAGCTGCCCTTCTGGAACCCGTTCAACTTCGGTGGTGAGCCGCTCCTTGCAAACATGCAGCTTGGGTTCTTCTATCCCATCAATCTTGTCCTTTTCATGGTCTTTCCTGTCCATTCTGCTTTCGGTCTGAGTTTCATGCTCCATCTGTTCATTGCGGGCTTATCCGTATATCTGGTTGCACGAAGGGTCGGACTGGACCGGAATGCTTCGTTCATCTCATCTATGGTATTCATCTTCAGCGGATATTTCATGGGGCATGTATATTCCGGACACTACGGCCAGGTATGCTCTGCAAGCTGGATACCGATGATATACCTGACCTTCGATCATGCTTTGAAAAGGAACAGCTTGAAGTGGGGGGTGATCACAGGACTTCTGGTGGGGAACCAGTTCCTGGCGGGTCATATACAGATCGTCCTTTTCTCGGCGATCATGCTGATAATATCTTATATCTACCATATCCGCTGGCATCGCAGGTCCATGCGGAAGTTAAAGAACCTCATGAGAACACTTCCCGGACCTCTTACAGGAGCGATGATCGCCATTTTCACCTCATCCTTGCAGATCGTTCCCTCCTACATCCTGACCCAGGGATCGACTAGGAGCGGCGGAATGAGCTACCTGTGGGTGACAGATTACTCACTGCCGCCCTGGAACCTGATAACACTCCTTGCCCCGAGGCTTTTCGGAACCCCTCTGGAAGATAACTGCTGGAGTCTATGGAACTACTGGGAGCTTTCCATATACGTCGGCATACCTACCCTGGTACTTCTCCTCTTCTCGTTCAGATACCGGAAGGAACGTTACTTCAGGTTCTTCCTAGGTCTAGGTATCTTTTCCCTGATAATGGCAATGGGAAGGTTCACTCCCTTATACTGGGTATTCTGGAGGCTGGTCCCGGGTTTTGATATCCTCAGGGCGCCGTCCCGATTTGTTCTCCTATCCCTCTTCTCCTGTTCTATACTGGCTGGTTTCGGTTTCAGGCACCTCAGGAGCAGGTTGAAGTATTCGGACCTGAGAAGGATACTGAAGATCGAACGCTCTCTATTGATCGCCTCGGCATCAATCTTGGTCGTGGTCTTTCTCATGCTTATTCTTGAAGTCCCGATCGCCGACCTTGCGGAGGAAGTCATAATGAAGGTGTTCGGCGAGGGGGACAATGCATCGGAATATACATCACTCATCGGCTCGGCCTTCGATACTGCGGTCATCGATATACTGGTCTTTATACTTCTTTTGACATTAACGACCGGGGTCCTGATATGGAGGTCCAAGAGAAAGGAGATGCCGAGGTATTTCGGGACGGTCCTCACGCTGTTCATCTTCATCAACCTGGCAATATACCACATGCCTTTCATCGACTCGAAAGACCAAGACGAGATCTATGAGATCCAACCCTTCATCTCCTTCCTGCAGGAGAACTGCGACGGATACCGGGTACATGATCCAGATGATATCATCGGGGACAATTATCAGATAATATACGGTATCGAGACCGTGGATGGTTATAATCCGCTCAGGCTCAGGTATTATTCCGAGCTGGTCAGTTCCATCCGGGAACTCGAGGGGAGCGCGGACCATCCAGTCCTTGACCTTCTCGGTGTCAGATACGTAGTATCGAGGGACAAGTTGAGTGATACCGGGTTCAAGCTTGTATTCAATCAGACAGGGGAGGATCCCGTCCTCATCTACGAGAACCCCAATGCATGCCCGCGAGCGTTCATTGTCTCGAACTTCACCGTTGCGGATGACGAAACGATCTTGAAGATGATGGCCCGGGACGGGTTCGATCCCCTTGACGGGGTCCTGATAAATTGTAACCCCATGGTCCGGGGACAGAAAGGAACTCCTTCTGTGATCGATATCGAACCCCGGATCATTCAAAGGACGAACAACCGGATCGACATCGAAGCGAGGCTCCAAGAAACCGGTTTCCTGGTGATCAGCCAGAGCTACTACGGGTCCTGGGATGTCATCGTGGACGGAGATAGAGACAACGTTGATAGGGTCTACCATGGACTGACCGGTGTTTACCTCAACGAAGGGGATCATAAGGTCAGCCTCATTTATGATAGATACCCCTGAGGAAACCTTTTTGAAGGTTATTTTCATCGTTATATCTTGGAAAGGTCTATATGGGGACAATAATGTCAAGAATTGATGAACAAGGAGTACTGGGCAGGGACCATCCAGAGCGCTTTTCCCTATATAGCGGTCCTGGTACTATCGGGGATCCTCAGGTTCAGCAACCTCATGAACCCTTTCAGCTTCCCGGGGTATTCCGGATCGCTTGGGAACAACGGGACGGATGAGGGAGTGTTCCTCATGACCGGGAGGCTGGTCAATGAAGGTTACAGAATGTACTCTGATATCAACACGCAACAAGGACCTCTATTCTCCTTCATTATCGAAATCCTGAATGGCGACCCTCTTCTGGCCAGGTCTATGACGGTGATATTATCGCTGGCAGGGGTCATCGGGATGATGCTGATCTCGGGTAGGTCAGGCCCCAGAAGACTGGCCATGGCATCCTCCCTGTTCCTTGCATTGAACTATGTCTATTTCAAGGAAAGCCGACGGGTCAGTTTCGACCTTTATGCCACTGTAATGTTGATCTTCGGTCTCTATGCACTTCAACGGTATTTCGATACCACCGAAATAGAAAAAGGTAGGGATGGGAAGCACTACACCCCCCAGCACTCGTCTAGGACCGCGGCACTTCTTGTAATCTGCGGAGTGCTCTTCTCCTTTTCCGTCATGTCCAAGCTCTTCGCTGTCATACCGATCCTCTCTCTCGGGTCTTACATGCTTATCCTCAATATTAAGGACCGGAAGAAGGATGAGAGGAACGGGGTCGAACCCTGGCACATAGCACTTCTGGCAGTGTCGACATTGGTACCGACAATCCTCCTGATGTCCATCTACGGGTTCTCCAGCACCCTTGACGGAATGCTGCTCGACAATCTCAGCAGACCCTCGATGCCCATCATGGAAAAGGTCCGGACCATCTCACTTTTCATTCTATTCACCCTGGTCCCCATCGTTCTTTCATTTGTTTCGGTCCCTCGCGAATGGAGGGACCGCAACACCCAGCTGATGCTTGTCTGGGCCATCCCCCTCTTCATCTTCATTATATTCCAATCCACGGTCTGGGAGCATTATCTGATATTACTTCTTCCACCGATCTGCTATCTTGGCGGCAGGGGATTTGTCAGTTTGATGGAAACAATATCCAACTGTGAAGATGCAGATAAGATCAGTGTATCCCACCCCCAAAGATATGGGAAGGTCCAATTGTCAAAGATGCTGGTTCTCGCTGGTGTTCTCTACCTGACCGTATCGCTCGGGTTCGAGACCGTAATGGTCTTCACCACCGACAGGGTCATAGAACGGGATATTGCCAGGGAGGTCGAGTTCCTGACCGATGAGGATGACCTGATAATCTCGGGCGATCCTATCATAGGTGTCTATGCCGGGAGGCTCCAACCCCCCAGGGCCACCAACCTCGCCATGGTCAGATATCCCATGCTTACCGATGAAGAACTGATCAACATCACCGTCAAGAACGATGTCTCACTTGTTATCATAACATATGAACTGTCCAATTTCGAACAGTACATTGAGTTCATCAAGGATAGTTATGAGTTCCACAAGGCCTACACCAGAGCGGGGAGTTCCTCCTCCACGGAAGGGGAGATCCCCATTGGATTCGACTCTTTCAATATCTACCTGAGAGAAGGACCGTGAATATTCCTTCTATAACAAACTGGTACTGTATCATTACCAACTAGAAGAGGCCTATCTCCCAGGGAGGATAGTAATTGTATTGAAGGGAAGACAGCAGAAGGAGCGTCGACCAGCTCCAGTATGTATTCCCTGATGCCATGGAGAAGGGTAGGATCCAGGCAATATACCAGGGGTGAAACTGGGCCGAGGTGAGTACCACCAGAAGCAGGATGCACGAGGACAGGAGCGGGACCCATTCCATCCCTATTTGCCTGATAAAGATGGATCGAGGGTATAGGCCTTGAAATTCGGGCTTGCCGATCGGTCTCCAATGAAGGAATAGGTAAACGCCAGCGCCGATCAGCAGGATCGAGTAGAGACCTGATACGACAGCCGATACGAGATCCATAGCGGTCCTGGCTCCACGGAAGAAGAAAGCAGAGGATAGGGCCACACCCATGAAAGAGAGGAGCAGAAGAAGGGTGAAAGGAACACTTGTATCGATGCGTTTGATCCTTCCCGCAAGACCTCTAAGAAGCAGATAGACCGTCCCGAGAAGGAGGACAGCTGTCATCACATAATAAGCGGCTTTTCCCGATAGTGAGACGGAGGAGGTTATGATCTCGAGCAGATACCTGATGGAAAAGCCAGAATACCAGTTCACGAACTGATAGCGGAGATATTCACCTATAAGGGCAGGGTCCACGAAGAGCACCGGAAGCGAGGCCAGAACAGGGATGACGAAGAAAGCTCCAACGAACTTGGTTCGATCCTTCCATCCAGGTATGGAGAGGAAGAATATTGGGGCAAGGAACGCCGGATAGAGTTTCAATGCGAACCCCATCCCGAGGAAAAGAGCGCTGATAGTGGGTCTCTTCCTGATAAGGAACAGGAAAGCCAGAACAGAAGTGAGTACGACCACCGGATCGAAATGTCCACCTACCCCGGTCTCTATCAATGTGATCGGGCAAAGGGAATACCCCAGTGCCGCAGCCATCCAATTGATGTTCGGGACCGATATCCCGAAAGGACCCTTCTTGACGCCATGATCGTAAATGACGGATCCCCTGTGTATCAGGAACATAACTGTTGGTATCAGGGCGTTCGCTATGGAGAAAGCGGTCCTGAACACTATCTGTTCGGCCCCGAAGGGCAGTGAGAGCAGACCTACCATCCAGATATATAGAGGGGGTTTGTTGACATCGAAATCACGGTACGGGAAATTCCCGTCCATGAGAAGCTCCCCCCTTCTTCCAAGTCTTAGGATGTCCTGGGACATGGAAGGTTCGCTCAACAGGAATGGAAGATGTAACAACAGCGTCAACAAGAAGATGAGGACCGCCATCCATGCAGGGTTAATGGCTTCGAGCCTCCGGATAAGGGGGGAGCGTAACAGGAGATAGAACAACCCCAGGAACGAAAGGAACCATATCATGAGATGTACCTTGAAGTTACTCCAGTCGGACCCGGATACGGCCGAAAGGACAAGGAAGACAACATACAAAAAGGCAAGAACGATCAATGGGACATAAGGCCACACACCGCGCCATTTTTCATGATATTTCTCCCCACTCGCGATCGGAACGGTTTCCATCGTATGGGGATTGCACTACCAATTAAACTAATTGCTGTGATAATAAGGTCCAAAAAATGCAGGGTCCATCCAAAAAGCCTTATGGTTTCAGAATTCTCCACCTATGTGACGATCGGGATAGGATACAAGGAGATCGCGGCCCTTCTTACGATAGTTACCCTCCTCACGGTCGTGGGGATAGCCTCGAACTATAAGGAGGTCGATGAGCTGGTGGAACCGGACATCTCGATCGATGTCCAGTCATCGTGGTCCACTTATGGCCCCATTGAAGGTCAGTACCCGGTAGATGGAAAAAAATGGCAGGTACTAAGCGTCAATATCACGAACCTCAACGATGATGCAGCCTTCCAGGTCTCCATACCGCATTTTTACGGGACCACCGATAGTGGAGATAGGATATGGGTCTTCAACAGCGAGGAATATAGTTTCGGCAAGATCGACCCCGGAGAGAACGTGACGGTCATCCTGGTCTTCGATGTACTGGAGCATGAAGTGTTGACAGGATTGGAGTACACACAGAGGGTCTCAGGACCATTGAAGTGTGATGTGCCTCTACCTATACCATACCCCTTTTCAGATCATTGAGGAGGTGTATCATTTGGCCTTTATCACCCTGTAATGGTTCTTCGTCATGTTCTGGTGGCCGACCGTCTGAAGCATCATCTCCGATAGCAGACCGAAAGAGAACATGGTCAGAGAGAAGAATAGCAACATCAGGCTAACCAGACCGAACACCCATTCCATCGATGTGATGTCCATGAGCGCATCGACCACAGTCCATACGGTCCCGGCCACCGCCAGGGCAAGGAAGAACCCGGAAAGAGTGCCGAACAGATAGAGAGGGGACCTCCCGTACTTCATCAGGAATGATACGGAGAACAGGTCCATGAAACCCTTGAAGAGCCTCTCCCAGCCATACTTGGACCGGCCGTGGGTCCTTTTATGGTGCTTGACCTTGATCTCGCCGACCCTGAACCCTCTCCAGCTGGCCATCATCGGGAGGTAGCGGTGGAATTCACCATAAACATCTATTTTCTGAACAACCTCCCTACGGTATGCCTTGAAGCCGCAGTTCGAGTCATGGACGTTGACCCCCGTCATCTTCCTTACCAGAAAATTGAAAAGCTTCGATGGTATCTTCTTTCCAAGGGGGTCCTTTCTCTGGTACTTCCATCCGGTGACAAGATCATAACCTTCATCCAATCTATCGAGGAAGTGCTTGAACTCGGAAGGGTCATCCTGAAGATCTCCATCCATGGTGATCACGATGTCGCCCCCGGCGTGCTGAAAACCGGTATAAAGGGCGTTCGCCTTTCCGAAATTACGGTAGAATGTTACAATCGTCACCCGGGGATCACTGTCAGCTATATTCAGGAGCTTTTTCAAGGTCCCATCCCTGCTGCCATCATCGATGTACAGCACCTCGTAACGAGAGGTCAGCCTGGAGATCTCCTTTGATACCCTCAGGTGAAGGGCTTTGATATTATCCTCTTCGTTATAGACCGGTATCACTATGCTTACTTCTGTTTTCCCCAAGGGTCCACACACCTTTGTTTCAATATCACATATCCCTATGTCCGGTCCAAACGCTGATCCCTACAAAAATGTTTCCGGTCCATATGGACCCATATGATCGAAAATATCTCATGTTATCTATATTTACATCGGATGAAAGGATAATCCATAACCTTTCCTGGCTTTTCGACCAGGTTCCGTTCAGGGTCAGATTTCTTTAAATAACATGGGAATTTCCAACAAATACCAATATATACGTAATTTCCTGGTGCTCTACCGCAAGATCGTAAGGCTCGGCAATGCAGGTCCTTTGAACTTGAGTGGGGTGATACCGTGAGACAGGAGTATTTTGGATTATATAGCGTAAAGAAGATTTCGTTGGTGATGGTCGGGATGCTTCTTCTTTCAGCATTCACGATGATGAACATCATACCAACCTCTGCAGAGGAGAATGGGGTCTTCGGACCAATAGCCGGACCCGGCCCAAGACTGACAGGTACCATCGACCTGTACTCCGGCGACAAGGCCGACCAGTTGTTCGAAGGAACGACACAGTACAGTTACTTAGGCTCTTCCGTGACGACCGGAGACCTCGACGGGGACGGGCATGATGATTACATCATCGGGGCCCAGGGTACCAGCAATGACAATGGGGAAGTTGACATTTATTTCGGTATAAAGAACGTTCACCCGTGGAACGATCCCAACAATGCCAACGTCACCATTGCTGGCACTTCAACCTACGGTTACTTCGGTATGAGCTTGGCCGTGGGAGATGTGAACGGGGACGGTATCGACGATCTTCTCATAGGTGCAGACGGGGCCAATAACTATGCCGGGGAGGGGTACGTCTTCTTCGGAAAGACCACCTGGCCCAAGAAAGTATCCCTGAAAGCCTCGAACGCGGATGTGATCTTCAAGGGAGATCCCGGTACATACAAGTCGGGATACCTTGGCCACTTCTGCGGGTCCGGTGATATCGACGGGGACGGTTTTGATGAAGTGGTCTTCAATGCCCCCGAGTACACTGAGGAGGACATGAGCTCGAATTATGCCATCTGGGGTATGACATACATATGGTGGGGTAGACCTCTCTGGAACTCCGTGTACGATGCGGCAAAGGGAGAATATGATACCTCTGTCTACGGAAAACAGGTCGATACCACCATGTATTTCGATGCCTGGGAAAGTCTTGGTACCCAGAGACCTTTCATCGGTGATATGAACGGCGACGGGGCAGACGAACTCATTGTGGGGGGTAGGTATGAAGCCTGGTTCGACAGCTCTGATCCTTCCTCATACAATTATGATTGTGGAGGTGTCCATATCCTTGAGGGAACATACCATGATAGGTCCAGATGGCCAAAAGATATGACCATAATGGACCTTTCTGAGGATGACCCCGATCTGCCTGAACATCACTGGTTGTACTCTGACACTAGCAGTGATAACTTTGGATGTTATGTGTTCGGCAAAGACATGAACGGTGACGGGAATTGTGATCTGGTCGCATCCAAGGGATCAAGCTCAGGAACTGCTTACATATTCTGGGGCGATGGGTCTTTGGATAGCTTTGGAGGTGGGACATGGGACACCAGGATAAGATATATGGACCACCCTGACTACACCACTGTCGCGGGACCCACCAACCTCCACGTCGATGATTTCGACAACGACGGGATCTGGGACCTCTATGGCGGCTCATATTACGTGAACAGCCCCAACGGCGGGCTCTGGCTCTGGTACGGGTCATCGGACTGGGGAGACTCCAAGGGAAGCAGCGACGCGGATCTCACTATCAAAGGAAATTACTACGACTACCTCGGATACTATTACTATCCATGCCTTTCATCCGGGGACTTCAACAGCGATGACTATCCTGATCTGTTCTTCGGAGCTTTCTACCACCAGAACTCCAAGACTGGATTGAGCTACTGCGGAGCGGCATATGTTGTTCTGACCGTTCCACCGGAAATGCATCTCAAATCACTCGAGCTCCTGGACGGGGACGGAAAGGACCACAACATTCTCACACCGGAGGCAGGAGGCAACAGATACGAACCGACCAACAGCTATATCGGGGACGGAGTATACACCTTCAAGGTCGAATTCAACGATACATGGACCGTGGTGGAAGCACAGGAGATCGAATTGCAGTTCAACCTGAAGGACGAGTTCCTCGGACTCTCCTACGATATCGCTTACTCCCCCGTCAACGAGACATTCTTCATCTACGAGAACCTGGGCGGTGGACTCGAGATCATTCCCGAAAGGTCGCAGTTCAACATACTGGGATATAACGACGCGGAGGTCTATTTCGGCATCCGCATCACATCAAAGTTCCTGACAGACATACCATTCGACGTAACGGCCATCGTTAGCACT
>JAFGLL010000042.1 GCA_016928095.1 Thermoplasmatota archaeon | reverse complement strand
TGTCCATTTCTACTGGAACGTTGGGATACCTTACTGGTTGAGCGTTATTCTCACCGTCTTCATGTATCCCTTTCAGTACGGGATGCCGATATTCAGCAGTGCTTTTGCGGAGAAGCTCGGATACAGAAAGCAGATGATCATCGGGTTCTCCGTACTGACGGTCGCCTATGTATTCCTATCTTTTGCCAACAATATCCCTCTGGCCATCCTTGGTGTGATGTTGATCGGCTTCGGTATCGGAACCTACAAACCACTGGTCTCGTCAACCATCGCGAAGTCGACGCCCCAGGCAGACAGGAACGTTGCATACAGCGTTTATTACTGGACTGTGAATCTCGCGGCCACCTTCTTTGCACTGACCTGGGGCATCCTGATGGTCTTTTCCATCCTGACCCAGGAAATGTATGCATGGGTTTTCAGGATATCCTCGATATTCTTCATCATCAATCTTTTGGTAGTGATCTTCATATTCAGAGAAGTTCCGAGAACCGGAGAAGTGAAGACGGTCAAGGACGTTTTGAACAACATCAGAACCGCATTTGCGGATAAGAAATTCTTCATCATGATGTTGCTCATGGCCGGTTTCTGGGCCCTGTACTCTACCTCCCTGGCCCCCTTCACCACGATAATGTACGGTTTTCATTTTCTTCCGGAATGGTTCCCGGTGATACTCCTTGGTGTATTCAACCCGGCGACCATAATAATCCTGGGCATCCCACTGGCAAAATTCGTCGAAAGGCTGGAATCCCTAAAAGTATTGATGCTCGGTGTGATCATCTATCTCCTGGGATTGCTCGTAGTGGCTTTCTTCCTGTTCAATCCGCTCGTTGTCTTCATCGGGATCATCATCTACTCGATCGGGGAGTTCATGGTAGCCCCGGGATACCTGGCATTCGTTTCCAAACTTGCACCGAGATCGAAGGTCTCTGCCTATATCGGCTGCAATTTCCTTGCATCCTTTATGGGAATATGGGGGGGTGCCCTGATATTCGGCCTGCTGTCAAGCTCCGTGGCGGTCGGCCTGGAACGTCCTCATTTCTTCTTCGGACTGGTCCTGGCCTTCGGTCTTCTCATCCTGACAGGTTTCATGGTTTATTACAAGGCCTGGGGCAAGGATATCATTCATAGAGCTGCAATGATCAAGGCCGAGGAAGAAGGGATAGATATAGAAGAGGCCAGGGAAAAACACCACGAACCCTTCTACCTGAAATTCTTCGACAAACGAAAGAGCATCATAGTGCCGCTTTTACTTGTCCCAGTACTCCTGATATCGACCTTTTCGATAGGAAGCAACCAGTTCTATCCGGCCGGGGAGACCTCGAAGACCGAATATGAGATCATATGGGAGGCCAACTCCATATCCTACCGGGCCTCCGATTTCGTGAATGAAGGTCAGCAGTTCGAATTCACATTCGAGGCACCCATGATGTCCACCTGGATCAACGGAAGCCTCTCATGGACCGATGAGGAGGTTAGGGTCCCGCTCCAGAACGAACCGGATTCTTTCAAGATATCGTTACTCGATCCCGAGGGACAGGAGGTCACAAGCGACGGCCCCTCTGAGAGCGGCCTTAGCTTCAGCCATCAGATCGACTACGAGAGGGACGAGGACGGGGAGATCATCGAGGTCAACAACACCGGAACCTGGACGGTCCTGATAGAATGCAACAATGCCGGGGATGTAATGGGTTTCTTCGGATTCCTGACACGGGAGCAGGACCCGGGAAATGATGTGGACATAGATGTACGCGTGGAATACATCGAGAAGAGGACGGTCGAGAGGAGCTAATCTTAGATCTGTACCAGCAGGAACATGAAGGCGCAGAATCCCAGGAAAAGAAGAGCTCCGGAGAACTTCCCCATCTTTTTCCAGCTGAGAACAACAGCAAGAACCGTCAATATCATCATTGCAGGTATCATTGCCCGGGAGAATAGGTCTGTCACTTCGAGCGCACTTATCAATCCCGCGACACCCGGGATCATCAGGATATTGAACAGATTGGAGCCAAGCACATTTCCGACGGCCATTCCTTCGTGACCCTTTATAGCCGCCACCACCCCGGTGATCAATTCCGGAAGAGAGGTTCCAGCCGCTATAAGTGTCACGGCAATGACCGAGCTGTCCACCCCCAATTCGAAGGCCAGGTCTCTGGCGCATCTTACAAGAAGCGGTGAACCAACACACAGGAGTATGAAACCCCCGATGAACATCAGAGACAGGGCCAGGTAACCCTTCTCACCCACCTCGATCTTCCCCGTAAGTTTCGTTGCTTTGAAGAGATAAACCACATAAGCTATGTAAAGTACCAGCAGTATGAAGGCTTCCCATCGGTTCACTCCGTTCATGGCCAGTACAGCAAAGAGCATTGTAGCCCCCCATACAAAGAAACCGTCCCTCCTGACAACGCTTTCGGAGACCACCGGCATTATCATTGCACTCAGGGCGAGAACGACACCCACGTTAAAGGCATTCGACCCAACAATATTTCCTATTGCTATCCCGGATTCTCCTTCTATGGCGGCCGTGATGGAGGTTGCCAGTTCCGGCAGTGAGGTGGCGGTTGCAACAAGGGTCACTCCAATTACATGTCCGGAGATGCCCTTTTTCCTGGCAATTCCCGCTGCACCATCGACCAGGAAATTGGCACCGATCATCAACATTGCCAGCCCCAGCACGGTCCCAAGCAGTTCCAGGATCACGATATGATCGCACCCCTCATCATCTATTTTAATTCTAGCAGGGTCCAATTGTAAACGCTTCTATCATAATTTCCTTTTCATTCTGTTGTCGAGTGAATGAAAATGGTCGAAGATATTCCAACATGAGCCAGGGTATTACGGTCATAAAGACGAGATGTTGAAGGTCGGATCCACCTCGATCACCTTGCCTGAAACGTCGCCCGTTTCGAGAAGATACCTGACGGCGGATGCTACCTCCAGAGGCGATGTCAACTTCCCGGAAGGCGCTGCCCTCCTCATCCGGGCCCTCCATTCTTCATCTTCCCGACCATAATCGATCATTCCCGGACTGACCATGTTCACCATGATATTTTCATTGCGGAGCTCCTTGGCCCAGGACCTCGTCAGAACCATTAACGCGGTCTTTGCAGCGGCATGCGCAGCTACACGGGTATAAGCCCTTCCTTCCGTCAGGCCGGCCATCCCGATATTGATGATCTTCCCCCCGCCCAGTTCGTTCATGCCCGGGAGGGCTCTGTTGATGATCATGTTGGAAGCGAAGACGGAGGTCCGGAACGTATCTTCGAAATCATCCAAAGAAAGTGTTTGCAGCGGGCCGGTTGGAAAAGTGGAAGCATTGTTGACAACAGCACCCACGATGCTGTCGTTCGCTTCGATCCTCTCGAAGAGTGACAGGACATCTTCCCTTATTGTAACATCCGCCTTGTAGATAGGGATGTGCAGGTCGATCGCCGTGGCTTCTGCCCGTTCCCTGTCTGTCCTGTATGTTGCGACCACGTAATAGCCAGCCTTCTTGAGCTCCCGGGATATCCAGAACCCCAGGTTCCGGTATCCACCGGTAATGAGAACCACTGACCTCTCACCGTTATCAGCCATACCACCCCATCCAACTTATCCCTATAAGCAATTAATCTTCTTCACACTCGAAGGGATACACTGTTCTATTTGGTATATGTTCCAAGGGTGCAGATCCATCCGGGTGGCCTCCCCCGAAAATGCAAAAGAGCCTTAATCTAAAAAAATAATATAGCCTTCAATATCATCAGAACAGGATAGATGGATGATCTTACCATGAGGGTCGCGATATTCACCGGAACGTTCGTAAAGAACAAGGACGGAGTGGCAAGAAGCCTTTACGAACTTGTTCGGTCCCTGAGAAAAAGGGGACATGAGGTTGGGATATGGACCCCGGAATATACTCCCATGGAGGATCCCGGCGTAACTTTTTTCAAGATACCATCGATCCCGATCCTCTTTTACCCTGAATACCGCATGACCATCTATTTCAAGAACATATCCAAGGAACTAAGAATGTTTCGACCGGATATCATCGAGGTCTCGACACAGGATTTCATCGCTCTAAAGTTCCTTAAATATGGTTTGAGGTCCGGTATCCCTGTTGTTACCGTCTTCCATACCGACCTTCCTTCCTACATGAAATTCTATCATATTGATCTTTTTGAAAGATGGGCATGGTGGATCATCATTCGGAATTACAACAAATGTCATATGGTATATGCTCCGACAATGGAAGTCAAAAAGCTTCTACATGATAAAGGAGCAAAGAAAGTGAACATCTGGTCCCGGGGGATAAGGGTCGAAGATTTCTCTCCCGAAAAAAGATCGGAAAAGGTCCGGGAGCAATGGGGGGCCAACGGAAAAAATGTTGTTTTGTACTCGGGGAGATTCGTTAAATACAAGAACATTGAAATGGTGAAGGCAGTATACAACCGAATCCAAGAAAATGGAAGGAGAGACGTTCTGTTCGTTCTCATGGGCAAGGGGCCCCTTGAATATAGTATGAAAACAGACATGAAGGATGCTGTTTTCCCTGGATATCTGTCGGGAGAAGACCTGACATCTTCGTATGCCAGTGCCGATATCTTTCTTTTCCCGTCCACCACAGAAACCTTCGGGAACGTCGTTCTGGAAGCCATCTCTTCTGGACTCCCTGCGATAGTATCTGATAGAGGCGGATGTAAAGAGACCGTTCAGGATTCGGGATGTGGAATTGTATGCAAGGCCAAATCGGAAGAAGGGTTCTATGAAGCTGTAATCCGACTCCTGGATGATACGGAACTTCGCGACACTTTCAGAGAAAACGGCAAATCGTGGTCCGAAACGCGAACATGGGACCGTATCAATAACGGTATGATCGATGAACTTGAAGAAATTGCAAAGAAGTAGACAAAGAGAGACCCCTTGATTTCCATAGTAGAGTATATTCAAACGTCAGTTATATGATCTTAATGGTTTCCTAACATAATTTACCCATCGAAATTTCGTTTAGGAGTAAATTTCTAATATTTTGGTCAACATTGTATTTCCATTGAACACGTTTCGAATCCGGATAAACACTTTATTTTAACCTT
>JAFGLL010000041.1 GCA_016928095.1 Thermoplasmatota archaeon | reverse complement strand
TGTCCATTTCTACTGGAACGTTGGGATACCTTACTGGTTGAGCGTTATTCTCACCGTCTTCATGTATCCCTTTCAGTACGGGATGCCTATCTTCAGCAGTGCCTTTGCGGAGAAGCTCGGTTACAGAAAGCAGATGATCATCGGGTTCTCGGTCCTGATGGTCGCCTATGTCTTCCTATCGTTTGCAAACAATATCCCTCTTGCCATAATTGGTGTGATGTTGATAGGTTTCGGTATCGGAACCTACAAACCACTGGTCTCATCGACCATCGCCAAGGCGACCCCGCAGGCTGACAGGAACGTTGCATACAGCGTATATTACTGGACCGTGAATCTCGCGGCCACATTCTTTGCATTGACATGGGGCATTCTGATGATATTCTCCGTAATGACCCAGGAAATGTACGCCTGGGTCTTCAGGATATCCTCGATATTCTTCATCATCAATCTTTTCGTGGCGATCTTCATCTTCAAGGAGGTACCGAGAACCGGTGAAGTGAAGACGGTAAAGGATGTCCTGAAGAACATAAGGACCGCATTTGCAGACAAGAAGTTCTTCATCATGATGTTGCTCATGGCAGGTTTCTGGGCCCTGTACTCCACCTCACTCGCTCCCTTCACCACGATAATGTACGGTTTTCATTTCCTTCCGGAATGGTTCCCGGTGATACTTCTTGGTGTGTTCAATCCGGCAACCATAATAATCCTGGGCATTCCGCTGGCAAAATTCGTGGAACGGCTGGAATCCCTCAAGGTACTGATGCTCGGTGTGATCATCTACATCCTGGGATTGCTCATCGTGGCTTTCTTCCTGTTCAACCCTATCGTTGTTTTCGTGGGGATCATCATCTATTCGATCGGGGAGTTCATGGTTGCCCCGGGCTATCTGGCATTTGTCTCCAAACTTGCTCCGAGATCGAAGGTCTCGGCATATATCGGCTGTAATTTCCTTGCATCCTTCATGGGTATATGGGGGGGTGCGCTGATATTCGGCCTGCTATCCAGCTCCGTGGCGGTGAGCCTGGAACGTCCCCATTTCTTCTTTGGACTTGTCCTTGCCTTCGGTCTTCTCATCCTGACAGGTTTCATGGTCTATTACAGATCTTGGGGCAAGGATATCATCAACAGGGCTGCGATCATCAAGGCCGAGGAAGAGGGGATAGACATCGAGGAGGCCAGAGAAAAGCATCATGAACCCATCTACCTGAAATTCTTCGATAACAGGAAGAGCATCATAGTGCCTCTGCTCCTGATCCCCGTACTCCTGATGGCCACCTTCTCGATCGGGAGCGATCGGTTCTATCCTGCGGAGAAGACGACAGGGACCGAATACGATATCATATGGGAAGCGAACTCCATCTCATACCGGGCATCGGATTTCGTGAATGAAGGACAAACGTTCGAGTTCACGTTCGAAGTCCCCCAGATGTCCACATGGATCAACTGCAGCCTCTCCTGGACCGATGAACCCGTAAGGATACCGCTCCAGAACGATCCGGATTCGTTTCGGATTTCTCTGCTCGATCCGAATGGACTGGAGGTCACGAGCGACGGCCCCTCGGAGAACGGCCTGAGCCTCAGCCATCAGCTCACCTACGAGAGGGACAGGGACGGGGAACTTATCGAGGTCAATAACACTGGAACATGGACCGTTCTCATAGATTGCAACAATGCCGGGGATATCAGAGGTTTCTTTGGGGTGCTGACACGGGAACAGGACCCGGGCAATGATGTGGACCTGAATGTTCGTGTGGAATATGTAGAGAAAAAGACCGTCGAGAGGAGCGAGTCCTAGACCTGCACCAGAAGGAAAATGAACGCGCAGAATCCGATGAACAGCAGAACACCGGAAAACTTTCCCATCTTCCTCCAGCTCAGGACCACCGCGAGAACGGTCAGTATCATCATTGCCGGTATCATTGCCATGGAGAACAGGATATCAACCTCCAGCTCCCGGATGAGTCCTGCGATCCCGGGTATCATCAGTATATTGAACAGATTCGAGCCCAGGACATTTCCCACGGCGATCCCCTGATGTCCCTTGACCGCTGCCATCACCCCTGTGATCAGCTCCGGGAGCGAGGTCCCGGCGGCTATGAGCGTAACGGCGATCACCGAGCTGGCAACGCCGATCTCCGTCGCGAGCTCTTTTGCAGAGCTCACCAGGATCGGAGACCCCGCACAGAGCAGGACAAGACCCCCTATGAACATCAATGACAGTGCCCTGTACCCTCTGTTCCCCACTTCTATCTCACCTTCAAGTTTGGTCGTCCTCGACAGGTAGATCACGTAGGCGATATAGAGGGCCAACAGAACAAGGGCTTCCCATCGGTTGATACCATTAAGCGCCAGAAGAGCGAAAAGCATCGTCGCCCCCCATACGAAGAACCCGTCCCTCTTCACCATGCTGTCAGAGATCACGGGCATTATAATTACGCTCAAGGCCAGGACGATCCCCACATTGAAGGCGTTCGACCCGACTATGTTGCCGACAGCTATCCCGGATTCACCGTCGATCGAAGCTGTTATGGATGTGGCAAGTTCGGGCAGTGACGTTGCTGTCGCGACAAGGGTCACACCTATGACATGCCCCGATATACCGCGTTTTTTGGCAATACCTGCGGCACCGTCAACTAGGAAATTGGCCCCGATCATCAACATGGCCAGCCCAAGGATAGTCCCCAGCAGTTCCGATATCACGGCATTATTGGACCTCGGACCATCTATTTTAAATCTAGCCGACCTCTTTGCATATCAATGATTATATCATTATTTCGCCGGATCATAATATAATTCGTGATCACCATATCATCAATCCAAAAACCTGACCGGAAACCCTGATCTATACTGACGATACAACGAATGTCGGATCGACCTCTATCACCCGGCCCGTGATGTCATCCATGTCCATCAGATACCTGACAGCGTATGCGACCTCCTCCGGGGGGGTCAATTTCCCCGATAACGCCACTCTCCTCATCCGCTCCCTCCAGATGTCATCCCTCTGCGGATCGTCCAGGATCCCCGGACCGACCATGTTCACCATGATGTTGTCCTTGAGCAGCTCGTGGGCCCATGACCTCGTGAGCAACATCAAAGCTGTCTTTGCAGCGGCGTGAGCGGCAACGTCCCTGTAGGCCTTGATATCCATCAACCCTGCCATCCCGATGTTGACGATCTTGCCTCCTCCGAGCCCCATCATGCCTGGCAGGGCTCTGTTGATCACCATGTTGGAGGCGAACACAGAGGTCCTGAAGGCATCATCGAAATCATCAAGGGACATCGACCGCAGCTGGCCCGTGGGGAAGGAGGATGCATTGTTCACAACCGCCCAGACAACACCATCATTGAATCCGATCCTCTCGAACAGCTCCATGACCTCGTCCCTCTGCGTCAGATCTGCTTTGTAAACGGGTATTTGAAGCTCGATCGCTGTTCTTCGGGCAGTTATCATATCGGTCCGGTATGTGGCGACTACATAGTAACCGGCATTCTTAAGCTCCCGGGATATGAAGTGACCGAGGCCACGGTATCCACCGGTCACCAGTACCACCTTCCCCTCACCGTTATCTACCATACACCCCCATCTGACTGACCCGTATATGCAATTAATCGTGGCGTAATAGGCCATTGATGCCAGGGGTAAGATCAAAGGACTTTTCTTCCCTAGAAAGTACGCATATCAGAAAATGCGATGCATTTTCCCATGTGTGTGTTAAAGGGTAATGGCGAGGTCTATAGGTCCTGTTGTCCATGGCACTTGAAAAATCGTTAAAAACGGCAAACGAAAATCTTCCACCCAGTTCAACGCATAGAAGGATTCAATGAACTCCACCCCACCTCGTCGTTACCCTTTTATAACACGTTCGGAATCTCCATACTATCTAATATTCTTTCCTCATTCTTTTTTCAGGTTTTTTCCTTGGTCGATCACTCCTCTTTTATCATAGCCTTCTGTTTTCCACTCCTTGAATAGACAAATACACCAAGTCCGATTATGATCAATAATATGATAACAACTATTAAAATAATGATCATAAAGGACTTCTCTTCTTCTTTCTTCCATTTATCAGGATCATTAGGATATGCATCTAACATAAGATCAGTGGTTGAATCATCTTTGGTCTTCCCTTCATTCCATTCATCCGGATATCCATCTCCATCTGTATCAACAGATGCTGCAGGATCAGTTGGAAACGCATCTCCGTTATCACCGATACCATCATTGTCAGTATCATTCCATTCTAATGGGTCTTCTGGGAATACATCGCTGTGATCACCACGACCGTCCCCATCAGTATCTTCCCATTCGAGTGGATCAAACGGAAAATCATCACCTCCGTCTGGATGACAATCCTTATCTGAATCTATCCATTCTTCGGGGTCAAATGGGAATTCATCAATATTATCTCCGTAACCGTCTTTATCACTATCACACCACTCACCGGAGTTATCCGGGAATTCATCTCTATTATCTCCGTACCCATCTCCGTCTCTATCGTTCCATTCCAAGGGATCCCATGGAAAAGCGTCTATATTATCACCATACCCATCTCCGTCTGTATCATTCCATTCGGTAGGATTATCCGGGAAAGCGTCTATATTATCACCAAACCTATCTCCATCTGTATCGTTCCATTCCAAGGGATCCCCTGGGAAAGCGTCTATATTATCTCCATATCCATCACTATCGGTGTCATTCCATTCTGATAGGTCAAATGGAAAAACATCTCGATTATCACCATATCCATCACCATCTGTGTCATACCAATCTGAAGGATCATTTGGGAAAAGATCTGAATTATCACCATAACCGTCTCCATCAATGTCCTTCCATTCTAAAGGATCGTTTGGGAAAGCATCTATAGAATCACCATAGGAATCTTGGTCTCTATCGATATATAATCCTGCAATATCGGTATAGGGACTTCTCTCGTGACACCATACTATCCAGTCACCGAACAATTCTGACCCTTGTCCCGAATAATCATCGATTACGATAGTTTCAAACATCTTTGAAGTGATATTCAACAGGTACAATGAATATCTCCATCGACCATTGTCCAATCTATAATCGGAAATTAAGACCCTGTCCCCATAAAATGACCTGACAGATTTATTTCCTTCAAGACTTGCGACTTTTGTTGTATTACCTGTACTTATGTCATATATCATGATATTTCTTGCTAGTTCGATCTTCTCTGTCCATATTATCTTATCTTCAAAAAGTTCGGGGTAATCCCGTTCAATACTATCGTTGGTAATCCTAATTTCAGTTCCATTAGTTATATTGTAATAGAATATGTTATCTCTTTGGTCCCTTTCGTCGAACCATGAAACGATGTCGTTGTAGATCCTGGGATTAAACTGATAACTGGCATTTTCACAAATCACCCTCTTTGAGCCATTGAGCAGATCGAACAGGACGATATCCCAATTTCCTTCTTCATTTTCCAACCAAACGGCCTGATCTCCGAAAATGTCCGGGGTGCTGTGAGAATATGTATCATTTGTTTGGAATATACTCATATTCTTTTCTAAATTAAAGATAACGATCTGACGTTTGTCGGTTGGACCCGTCAACCAAGAAACATATTCTCCTGAGATGGACGGATATACATCATAAGATGTTGTATTAGTTAATTGTCTCTCCTTTCCATCAGATAGGTTACAGAGATAGATATCAGAGTTGTCATTTCTAAGATCTTCCCAAACTACGAAATTTTCAGAAATATCTGGAAAAGACTGAATAGCATCCTCCTGAGAAATCATTATGATTTCACCTGGAGGTGATGAAACACCTTCACTGTGCTCTATGATCCAAGGAAGAACTTGGACAACAAATAAAATTCCTATTATGATTCCGACTATTCTCTTACCTTCCATATATTATCACCTCTATTGTTGGTAAATTTCACTATTCGAACAGTGTGTTCTTCCCTCCTCCCATTTTCCATCTCGTTTAAGATTTGAATCTTACATTCTTCGTCCATAAGTGGAAACACCTTTTTCCTTTCTTTCTCCGATCTCCATAACTCTTCCACGATCCTTCGTGGGTAGTAAAGGGATAAGTCACTATTTCAAAGTGCCTTCAAGGAAGGATCATTATCCCCAATTATTCCCGACCAATATATATCGGTTATTACAACAATTCGAAGAGTTGTATAATACCCCTTGGTAATGGTGCGGGTGCCGGGACATTTGAGCTGCACGGTATTTAGCGACAATTAAAGCTCAAATGTCCAGCTAAAATATATCAGCACCCTTTAATTCAATTTTAGCGTGATCGATCATTTTATAGCACCATCTCTCGTAATTTTAACACATTGACGAAAGAGAGATGGTGCGGGTGCCGGGATTTGATACAGCAACAATTACCTTGCTCGTTCACTCGCTCGGCAATTGTGCGTACTTTGGTATTTCTAGA
>JAFGLL010000040.1 GCA_016928095.1 Thermoplasmatota archaeon | reverse complement strand
GATGTCCTTCGCCCGGAGGATCATGTCCCTGGCGTAGGCGGTTATGGATTCGTGGACCTCTATCCGGCCGAAGCGGGCGTTCTTGTAACCCGTGTACCCGAAACAGGTCACCAGCACCCACTTCAGGGTATTGGATGCCTGGTGATAGCGTTCGGGACCCGAAGGGGGACGCAGGGGTCCCAATCCGGCTTCCGCCTCGAACCGATCGGTGTCCTCCCCCTCGCGGAAGCTCGCCTTGTAGCGCAGCCTGCTCTGCAGGATCTCACCGACCACCGTTGGTATGAGTCCGGGTTCTTGGGTGCAGTAGTGATAATTAAGCCCAGGAGCCCTGTTCGGGGCGTCGGGGCCGGAAGGAACACAGCATCCGCAGTTTAGCGTCTCGACGGAGAGGTTCTTCCTCCACATGATATGAGGGTAGAACGATGAGAAATCCATCTCGATCACATCGGAATACGCTCCCACGATGGGGTCGAAGATGTGCCCCCCTCTGTCGGAGCGGGACAGCTCCACTGCGGTCTTCCACCCCTCGGGAACGTTCTTCTTCCAGCGGACCGCCCGTCCCCTTCTCATCGCCTCAACGCATTCCATGTAGGATATGGCTGACCCCGGGGACAGCCTTGCCATTGTCTGGAGGGGGAGCAGGGACATCTTTGAGAGTATGGAGAGGCCCACGAGGCCCCCCTCCCTCAGCATGAAGGAGTTCTCAAGGTCCAGGTGGATACGCCCCCTGAGCGGGTAGTATGGAGGCTTGTAATAGACCACACCGTAGGAAAAGTAGGACCGCCCGGCCTTTGCCGGGGCCTTGAAGGGTTTGCTGCCGCGATGCAGCTTGAGAGCGTCCGCCATATCGTTCGCGACCGCTCTCTCGTATATGTAGGGCAGGACGAAGGAGTCCCCCCCGTAGGTGACCACGATGTCGGGGTCCTGCCGTCTCATCTCCCTGACAAGAGAGTGGAGCATCCTGTCCTCCTTCTCGTTCTCCATCTCGAAGTCCCCGAGCCTGACGTACCTTAAGCGGTCCGTCATCCTGGGTACGGGGCCTTTCTGGTCCGATATCGCATGGAGAACGGCAGCTCTCATGGGTGGAAGGGGTTCCGAGGCCCAGTCGTGGTTTCGAAGCAGCTCGTATCCTCCCGTCATATCAACATGGGCGAGCGGGAATATCCCGTGGAGGTGCATGTAGCGGGTGGGGAGCCGCAGGTCAACGTCGTAGAGGGTGTACCTCCTGTAGCTCCCGAAGGCCTCGATGTCCCTGGCAATGTCCGAAAGCTTCGAGTAGTTGGATATCCGGACCTTCAGATGGTGCCTCGGGTGTCCGTCCTGTATGTCCAGAAGTGCCTCTCCTCTCTCGAAGGAGCGGACACCTTCCATACCATCAAGATGCCCCTCGAGCTGCTTCAGGTCATCTCGGGAGCCCGAAGCTATTATGCTCGGGGTGTATCGGTGCGCGAGCATGGACCGCTTATTGGTCTCCTCGATCACCCAGAGGTCCATGAGGTCCCTCTCATGGTCCGGGTAGATGTCCAGGACCCACCCTTTCATGCTGACCTCTGGTCTTTCAAGCTATTAAAAAAAAGGTCCAAGGGGAGAGGAAGGCGAATACCAAATGAACCTCGAGGGGGGCCGTCTTGTTCAATGCACGTATCATCAAGATGATATATGATCTCAAGGGTCTGAATTCGTCCATAAGGGTATGGTAAGATGAAAAGACTCTTTTTCGGGAAACATCTACTCTTGACCATTATGGTGTCAAGTACGCACCCGGAAGGTACCATGTGGCGATGGAGTATGACGGGTTCGTCCATACCCACTACTTCTGGATCATAGAAATGGCTTATGAGGACCTCGCCGACCTTGATGACATCCCCGGAGCGGTCGAGACCGGGTACCCATTTTTGGATGGCCCCCACTGACATGTGGAGATTAACTTGAGGATGAAGACCGATGAGTATTTGTGGGAAAGGAACGACCGGCCGAAAGGACGGTCCTTCACATCCTGAGTTCCGGTCCCTCCTCCTTTAGAACCTTTCTGAAGAACCCGCATCGGATGCAGTCCCTGGTATCGTCTGCCCAGTTTGGAACCGGTCTGTTCCCGGCGGAAGAGCTATCACCAGCAGGTACGCGCCAGCAGTATCTCCCTCCGTTCTTCCCGCCGTTCCTGTTGTCGAATTGAAGTGAAGTGGATACAGGGCAGACCTCTTTCCCCCCTTCCGGGCCATGGTCGGCGGCTCTGCCGCATCCGTTGAATTCCCAGCAGTTCTGTTTTGTTTCCGATCGCCCTTGTGTCATATTCCGGTACCCCCTGGTTGCAGATACGTCCTTCCGGGACATGCACATCTCCATAAAGATAATAATGAAGAGCTCATCCAGATATGATCGATCAGCCTCCATAATATATTATTCCCTGATTTTGCATAGCATATGCCGGTAAAGGAGGCCATCTTGAGAGGGCTCCAATCCTGCTGTCAGGCTGATGATCATATGCAACACTTCGAACTTACCAGGGTGATTTCAGTGATCGTGCTGTTGATGCTGTTTGCGTGTTCCGCGTCCTTTGAAGTTACCGCCTCATCGATGACGCGAGAGGTCCAGCCCGGACCCGGAAATGATACCGGGTTGCCCGAAGGGATCGATCTGCTCCTGAACTTCACGGGACTGCCGACCCATACTACGGCCTTCAACGGTCCGAGAAAGACCGTGGTCCGAAATGGTGAGGAACTGTATTTTGTCTACACCTGGATGAACGGGACCAGGATGACATTGACGATGCTGGCATCCTTCGATGATGGTAGCAACTGGACATCTCCTCTGGACATTTGGGAGGATAGGACCTCGTACAATTATTCGGACCTCCCCCATACGGGATTGTACATATGGAATGGCCAGTTCATACTGATATGGTTGACGGGGCATCTTGAAAGAGGATACAGACAGCTTCTATGCATCAAATCTCCGTTGAGCGATTGGAAGGGGCTTGCCTCTGCCAAGGTGATGACAATAAGGGATTTCGAAGGGTCGAACTGGGATGCGGCCTTCGATGAGGACCACATCTACCTGGCGGAGATAAGGTCCGGTGAGTGGCAGGGCTATTTCTACAGATATGACAATGCGACCTGGTCAGGACCGGTGATCGTCAATCCTCCCGGATCGACGGTCAGGGTGGCTCTGGAGACCGTGATGACGGATAAGGGGACCAAACTTCTCTATTTCTACTGCCGCCCGTATATGCGGGGATACTCGAGCGGGAACGTCCATTTAAGGGTCTCCACGGATGGCGGAAGGAACTGGTCGTCAGAAAGGACCGCAATGGACAATTCCGATGATTACAGCATGTTGGTCTGCGAGAAGGTGAACGAAGTACTCTTCCTGTATGCTTCAAGGTTCTCGGAGGATGAGATAGACATGTCAACTTCCTCTGACGCCGGTCAGACATGGTCTTATGAGCGAACCCTGGTGCGAGGTAGAGGTCTGAACCGTCTTGACGAGACTGCTGACACCGACTTCAGCATAGGGTACAGGAACAACGGTAGCGTGTTCCTGCTGGCATACGAAGGTGGATCGAACGAGATAAGGATGGTTCACAGCGAGGACAGAGGGAAGACGTGGTCGAATGTATCGGATGCAATACTGCTGCATGGTGAACGGTCCTACGGTATATCCCTTTCATCGACCGGTGATCTCTTTTCCTGTGTCATGGACTATGGCGGGGATCTGGACAACATCCACCTGTGTGACATGAGCAAGCTGGTCATCGCAGATGGTCCTTCCTCCGGACCCTGCATCCTGACCAGGGATATGACGACAGCCTACATCAACTGTATCTATTCGGTGCAATATCTCGCCAGTGATCCTGACACTCCCCTCTCGGAGCTGTCTTGGTCCATGTCTACCAATGCCACATGGTTGAACTTCACGGGATCCCTCTACCTTACTGGAAAGCCATCTTCGAAGGATGCCGGGTCATACTGGGTGAATATTTCCGTTTCCGACGGGAAGAGCACAGACAACAGGAACTTCACCATCCTTGTTATGGGCAATCCTGACAACGGGACGTCCTATCCCCCCGTCGGATTGACGATCCTCGAGGATGATGAAGGTTCTATCCTGACCTGGGAGATATACGGGATGGAGTGCATCGGGTCCGATATCGTGGAGGTCCGCGGATCGGAGAACGTCTCGGTGGAGGTTCTGGAAGATAACAGAATCCTGATCGTTCCCAGGAAGGACTGGGCTGGTACGGAAACCCTGACCCTTTTCCTTGAGAAGGACGGCAGGTTGATGGAAAGGATACTGGAGATAGATGTCATCAACCGGAACGACCCCCCCTCGGAATCTTTCGTGCCAGTTCCTGGGATGAAGATATTCGAAGGGGACAGTTTCGAGTTGACGGTTCGCTGCGAAGATCCCGATATCATCTATGGTGACCATCTGGAACATATATGGTATATCGATGGTCTGGAATATACCTCGAGGAATGAGACACTGGAATTGAAGCTTCCTGCTGGCCGCCACGAAATCACCGTGATATCAAAGGATGGGTCCGGGGAATCCTCGGTCTATACGTTGGAGATAATGGTTTACTGTAGGGAAAGCGGGACCATCGGGCCATTTTATATCCTGATGGCGGTTTCATTTGCGGTACTGGTATTGCTTATTGCCGTCCTGATGGTCGTTCATGCATTCGTGTTGAGAAGACATGGGAAAGGACCTGAAGTGAAGTATAAGGGGACCACCCGGGGTATTGTCGATGAAGGCCCGACAACAAGCGTCAGGAGCGGAGTCCTTCCTCCCCTGAACGCTCTCCCGAGGGACTTGTCGGAGTACCGGAATAGGTTCGAGGCCGATAGGCCCGTTACGATGCATCCCTCCATCCGTGAGGCCTATGATAAGGTGCGGGAAGGTCTCCCTCGGAACCTTGACGAAGACCGGATGATGGAGAGACTGGAGAGAATGAACGCCGAGGGAAGATTATCCCCGAGAACGTACGAAATGATCAGACATAGGATGGGGCGTGAACCTTAAGTCGTTGACGGACCATCAACCGACAGTATCCTATCGAAATCCGGTGGGGGAGACCGTGGATATCTCTTCACAGATATTGAGGTATGTTTCCAGACATCCCGGGTCGTCTTTCTCGGAGATAATGGATTCTCTGGGACTGAGCGAATCCACCTTGAGGTATCATCTTGAAAGGTTCGAAAGGAAGGGAGTGATGGTCTCCAGGAAGATAGGTGTCAAAAGATGCTATTTCACGGTATCGGACCCCGAAGAAGTGGTACCCTATGGTCTGTCGGTCCTTCAGAGAAGGGTCCTGAAATGCATAAATTACAACCCAAGAATATCAAGGAAGGATATCGTCAGGCGGACGAACATCGCGTCCAGTTCCGTGGCGGAGATATTGACGTCCCTTGTCAAGAAAGGAAAGATCGTCAAGATAAGGGTGGATGGAAGGATATTATACGAATATGTCTCCAGGAAGCAGCTCAAGGAACGTGTCTTCAAGCTACTCGTGATCAGGTTGGTAAATGGGGAGATAGACGAACATGTGTTCAATGAACTTGTGGAGGAGCTCGATAGGAAGATGTGAGCAATCGTTATACAACGACCTCCGTTCCAGTAGTCATTTTGCTGATTGGAACGGCGTCGATCCTCAATACCAATTCTTACGAATATTTATAAATAGGGCAGGAACGTGATCTTCTACCATCATGGAGAGAGAACCTTGCCATATATGTTCCGCTTTTCTGGTGGGCTCCGAATCTCGGCCGTCATGATGACGCTCCTCTTTCTAACCCAGCTCGTTATGATGAGTGCACCATCTTTCGACGATCCTGTGATGGCACAGGAGGATGATGCTCCTGACCATCTCGGGGAAGGGAGTGAGATAGAACCTAACTTTGACGTTCAGTTCATTCTTGATCCTGATAATGATCTACTTTCACCGTATAAGGGTGAGAAATGGGTGCATCTGGAACCTGGCATGTCGGCGGACTACTGGGTGTTGATCACCAACATGGGAGATGAGAACGATACGTTTCATGTAAGGTTGAACGAGCCCCTTCGGGATCTTGGCTGGAACTGGTATTTCCTTGACATCGGAGGTCTTGAGGCCGAAGTGGAATTGACATCACCGGGAATGCGTGACAAATATGGCGGTAGGACCATTGAGATACTTCTGGTCCGTATTGATTGTCCCATCGAAGCAACAAGTGTTACCAAGTTCCCTGTAATGGTGACTGCCATCTCGGAAAATGACCAGATGGTCCATGGGAACGATGCTCCGATCGATTCTGATGAGTTGATAATTACTGTTGGTCATATTGATGGCATAGGTTTTCCAAGGTGGGAAGAATCGATCTTTTTCGTTGAACCGGGCGAATGGGTCACACTTCCGCTTTACCTGACCAATCTCGGCAATAAGGATGAGATGCATGTGACGGTGGTGATCGATGAGGGGGAGTTCTGGAGGTCCTCCTACAGGGATTTCGAAGATCTCTTTCACAGGAAAGGCTACCTCCTGGATTTCGAGTGGACAAAGGTATCCTTGACAATATACCAGGGACAGACAGTTCAAAAGGACATAAGGGTCAGGGTCCCCGAGGAGTTCTTTGGGGGGGATGAGGTCCTTCAGTTCCGCGCCATCGGGGCGATAGACAATACCAACCACTGGATCATATCCGAGGTTGCTACACTGATAGTAAAAAGATATACCAGACTGGATGCGGAGATTGGCGGGGGGGGATATTTACAGGTCATCCCCGGTGGACAGAACAGGGTTGACCTCCTGATATCGAATACCTATTACAATGACGATGTAATAGAGGAGGTCTACCTTCTCGATCACAAGGGAGTGGAAATGCTGGTCTTCGACGAGACCAACGGGTCCTTTGACGGGATTGTGTCTCCTTCTGGCCAATTGAAGAGGATACCTCTTGAGTTCCATCTCGACGGTCAATATCCTTCGGGTCCCGTCGATCTCGAACTTGTGGTCCAACCCAGATATTTCAAGAACATCGTTCTCAACCTGACCCTGAACGTTCAGAAAAACGTTGTCATGAAGCTCCTCCCCACCGATCCTCTAATTCCCGAGGTGATAGGGATATCCCCCGGGATGGAGAGGAACCTCGTGTTTTGGGTTCGCAACGAAGGTAACTGCGATAAACAGTTGACCCTTGAGTTGATAAAGAATGTCCTGGTCGAAGGAGTCGAACACCCTCTTCCGCTGGACAATGATTGGTCATATAGTTTGGAATGGATCTCCCAGATAATGGAGCCCGCGAATTTCATCGAGCTGAAGACGGATGACATCCCTGTAATAACGGGAGAGCTCAACAGTGAAATCGGTTACATGATCCCCAACTCCTTGAAAGGTTACGAAATATCCTTTTGGGTCGAACCGGATGAGACCGTCTGGGTATCGCTCAAGGTGAAATGTCCGGGAGACGATGGGGTTGAGATTTTTCCATCTTACCCGGTGAGCGCTACGCTGTTCTCGGTCGAGGGAGAGGTACTTGACAGTTTCGATATGGTCTTCGAGCCAAGATATCCGGACCTCGTTTTCGGGGAGCTGATGCTCATCAATGATGCAGGAAACGATCAGGTTGGAACATTAAGGGGTGGCGATAAAATATTCTTCATGGTGAACGTATCCAACATAGGTCAGGGTTTCTCCGAGAGGGTAAAAGTTGGCGTACATACAAACGACGATCTGGCCAAGGAGCTATGGATAGTACCTCTAGCGCCGGGAGAAAAAACCGTGCTTGTTGGGAACATCACCATATCAAAGGGAATGAAAAATATCGAACTTGTCCTCGACCCGGATAACGACGTGCCTGAGCTGGATGACCAGTTCATGGAGGGGAGCACCGAGGACGCAAACATCATCAGTGCCCCGCTTCCCGTTGAAAATGAAAAGGGCGGATATGGTAGCGTATTGCTGGCATTGATCCTGATATTTGTTCCGCTGGTCATGCTGGCGGTCCTTGCTTGGTACACATATAAATTCCGGGTGGGGGAAAAAAGGGAGTTGGAGGTCTTCGGAAGATAGGCAGGGGATGACAACCTTCTCCCTCCCCGTGGACAATTCATATCGGAGGCCGTATGGAAAGAGATACGGAGTATCTTGTCAGGTCGGTAGCAGAATACTACGATGCCAGGGCTTCGATATAGTAAATAACTTCCCGACAGAGGATGAGATCCTCGGTCTTCTGGAACCTTTTTCCAGCGGGATCGAATATCGATCGCATCCCGAGCATCATAGCTGGAGCGTATCCTACAGGGTGATGAAACAATATAAATCGGAGAAATGGTTCACATACCGGGGGAAAACAAATGAGGATCGGTCTTGTTATATATTCACAGACGGGGAACACGTTTTCCGTGGCTGAGAAGATCATGGAAAGGCTTGCGAAGAAAGGGCATGAGGTCAGCATCGAGAAGGTCGTCCCCAGGGGCGAGATCAAACCGGGGGACCGGAAAGTGGAGTTCGAATCGAGGCCCGATGTGAAGGATTACGATGCCATCGTGTTCGGGGCACCTGTCCAGGGGTTCTCGTTGTCCGTTCCCATGAAGGTCTACATGGAAGGGCTTCCGTCATTGAAAGGAAAACATGTATCCCTGCTGACGACGAAGGGACTTGTCTTCAATTGGACCGGGGGAAACAGGACCATCAGGACCATGAGGAAGATCAGCGAATCCAAGGGGGCGACGGTCAAGGGTTCAGGGATCGTTGTATGGGGCGGGAAAGGCAGGGATCGGAGGATCGAAGAAGTTGTTGATCTGATATCCGGTCTCTACTGAGCGGTGGAACTGCCAGATCGTTCGGAAGGTGACGCACAATGGAGGGAGAACTGGTGGCGCCCTGCGGGATGAACTGCTCGGTATGCAGTGGTTATCTTGCTCTCAAGAACGATATCAGGTCCAAGGGTTTGAGAATGACATACTGCACCGGATGCAGACCTCGGGACAAGAAATGCGCTTTCATCAAGAAGAGATGCGATCTCGTGATGAACAATGAGGTCGAGTTCTGTTTTCAGTGCGAGACTTTCCCGTGCGAACATCTTTCGAAACTTGATGCCAAATACAGAAAGAACTTCAAAATGAGCTTCATCGAGAACCTGAAGACCATTAGGGACCACGGGATGGATCACTTCCTGGAGCAGGCAGGGGAAGAATGGAAATGTCCGGAGTGCGGCGGTACGATCTGCTGTCACAACGGTATCTGTTTCCAGTGCGGTATCGAAAAGCTGAAGGCCAGAAAACAGTTATATCGATGGGAGAATGAATGATCCATGATCTGGAAACCGCTTCCCCTGTTGCTGGCATTTGCCATGACCATTTCCGGTCTCCCGATCGGTGAGGGGTCGACAGGAAAGGAAAGCCAGGACCTGCTCCTCGTCTTCATGGGGGACATAGCCCTCGATGGAACCCTCGGCCGTCTAACCGAGGTCCAGGGGGCCGAGTACCCGTTCGAGGAGATCCTGCCCCATATAGACGATGCCGATGTAACATTTGCCAACCTAGAGTCACCCGTATCAACAGATGGGTCCCCGGAGGAGGGAAAATACTGCACGTTCAGGATGAAGCCCGATTCCCTGGAAAGCCTGAGATTCGCTGGAATAGACGAGGTCTCACTGTCGAACAACCATTGCCTTGACTACGGTCCGGAAGCCCTCAACGATACACTGGTCCATCTGGACCAGGCAGGGATCGCTTATGCCGGAATATACTACGGGGAGACCATCGAGAACGCATCGGTCCCGAGGCCCACGATCCTCATCTCGAACGAGATAAGAATAGGTTTCCTCGCATACACGGAGGATGTCAGTGACCACTGGAAAGCGCATGATGATCTCCCTGGCCCCATGCCCCTCGATCGGGACCTGATGGAGAAGGATGTCAAGGCATCGAGGGACCTTGTTGACATCTTGATAGTGTCCATACACTGGAGGAAGTGGCCCCAGTACACCACCGGCCCGGAGCCGCAGGACATCGAGCTCTGCCGTGAGATCGTCGATTGGGGAGCAGATATCATAATGGGTCACGGCCCCCATACGGTCCATGAGATAGAGGAATACAAAGACTCCCTGATCATGTATTCCCTCGGGAACGCTGCCATGGATACAGGCAACGACACATCGGACCGATCCTACGTTGCAAAGGTCACCATATCGGGTGGATCGGTGAAGGGACTCGAACTGGTCCCGATATACAAGAGATCGTACCGATACGTTCCAATGGGAACCCCTGTGGAAAGGAATTCCGGGACCGGTTTGAACGTTTCCCGGGAAGAGGTGCAGAACATGTACGATGTGGATACATACGACAGGGTGGACAGCGAGTGGGGAAAGAACGATCCTCGGATGATCTATGCTACGACACCTTGGTATATCAAGGGTCTTCTGGTCCTTCTTCTCCTAACGGTGATCTTCACAGGGGCTCTGGCGGTATTGTCGTTCAAGAGGAAGATGCATAGGGGGAAATGAGCGGCAGGCTCAAAGGCCAATTCTCTTCCTGAACTCATCAAGCCATTCGATCTCGGCTTTCAGGAGGTACTGGGGTCTGACCGCTACTGCGATGCGCCATTCCGGGCACTTTTCTCCCCGCATATAGCTCTCAAGCTCCCTGTAACCTTTCAAGAGAACCTCAAGTTCCGATCCATATCTTTGCAGCGATATTTTCCTCTCCTTTTCATCAAGTATGTCCAGGTTGTAGGTTCCGACGTCCATTCTCCATTTCATGAGCTCGGGCTTGGAGACGAGTTCTTCCACCTTCTCCCTCATTGCAATCCTGCCCTCTCCGGTCACGGAGAAGACCTTCCGGGGCTTGTTCTCGTCCGAGATCGATACCCTGCTTTCGACGAGCCCTTTCTCCTCGAGATGGACAAGCACCTTGTAGATGGATGACATCGAGATCTCCGTCCATGAGCGCATGTCCCTAAACTGCACGACCTTCTCGATCTGGTAAGGGTACATGGGTTCCTCCAGCAGAAGCCCGATCAGTGCGGCTTCCTTGTTATTGATGACATCCATTCCATCATCCTCCCTTTTCATATATGCACCAGATGCATCCGTTTGGGAAGGTCTCACTCTTTTTCAGTTCCATTTGCATGTTCCCCTTGATGTCTCCGAACATGTTGTAAGAACCCTTACCGACGATCACGGGATGTACCAGAAGGCTCACCTCCGAGACCAGACCTTTCTCGAGGAGAATGTTCCCAAGCATCCTTCCGGTATCACAGAGGACCGTCTTCGCTCCATATTCCGAGTAAAGGACCTCCAAAGCTTTCTCAAGGTCCACACGGTCACATCCAACGATATGGTACCGGTAATCCCTCTCCCTGAGGTATTCCCGATATTCCACGGGTGTTTTCTCCGAGATCAGGACCACTACGTCCCTGCAGTACTCAAAGCCTCGGAGACCGTGAAGGAGTCCTTTCAGCGCCCCCCTGGTATCGATGACAGCCCATAATGGAAGACCGGGATCCCTCTCAGGTCTCTTCCTGTCCTTCTCCTCCTCAGGTAGGGGAGCTCCGAACAGTTCGAATCCCGTTACCGCTGTGTTGGAGCCGATGAGATGGATCTGGGCTCCGTATTCCCCGGCGATCCGGTAGTGTTCACCCATATCCGGCTCGAAGCCGGTCAGGGAGCCGTCAAGGCTGATAGAGTTGTGGAGTATTACCCTTGGTCTCATGATATCACCAACGTATTGTAATGTTACAATATGGGAAAGATACAATACTATTTATTCCTTTTGGATTGTCCGATATATGCCTCGGTTTTAACAACTACCAGGGGAATACGATGATGTGCTTTTGAAGCGCTCAATATCGGCAGCCCTCTTTATTCTCATGGTGATCTGTATCCTGACCTGCGGATGCCTTGATGATGTAGAGGATAATGGACACTACAACGTCAGCGAACCGAGGCAGAAGATGAGGGACCTCGTTGTGGAGATAAGTACCTATTCGAAGGGACAGTGCCCGGATTTCATAATAATCACCCAGAACGGGAACGAGCTGGTTATGAGCGACACCGATCCCGACACCATTGACGGGAACTACACAAAACATCTTGATGGAGTAGCTCAGGAGGATCTCTTTTTCGGTTACAGTTCCGATGACGAGCCGACACCCGCCGGGGAAACCGCGTACCTTGAGAGATACCTCGATGCAGCCCTTTCAGAGGGTTTGACAGTCCTGGTCACGGATTACTGCAGTTCGGTATCCAACATCGATGCTTCGTATTCGATGAACAGTGAAAGGGACCATGTCTCCTTCGCGGCCCCCCGGAGGGACCTCGACGTCGTTCCGGACCATCCTCCCCGACCTTTCTCGGTGAACACCAGGAACATCTCCTCTCTGAAGGAGATCGGGAACTTCCTCTATCTGATCGATCCCGGTTCCTTCAACACAAGGACGGCCTACCTGGAAGCCCTCGGGAACACCGACCATGATCTGCTGATCATCGATGCTTTCTACGATGATACTATCTTGACCAAGGAAGAGGTCGATCACTTGAAAGTAAAGGCCAATGGCGGCTCCCGGCTGGTGATATCATACATGAGCATCGGGGAAGCCGAGGATTATCGATACTACTGGAAAGTCGAGTGGAAGAACACACCTCCTCCATGGCTCGAGGATGAGAACCCCGAATGGGAAGGGAATTACAAGGTCAGATACTGGGAGGACGAATGGAAGGATCTGATCATTTACGATAATGATTCCTATCTCAACAGGATCATGGAAGCCGGCTTCGACGGTGTCTATCTCGACATCATCGACGCTTTCGAGTACTATGAATACATGTTACAGTAAAAGAAAGTCAATGGATAGAACGGATCGAATAGGTTGGAAGCAAGATGAGCCCGTTCATACGAAGAAGTTACAGATATCCCCAGGGCGAGATCACAGGGACGCTGAAACCGGATTTCAGGGTGAAGAATATCAAAGAGGGATTAACGGTTACGTCCTTCCTTCTGAAATGGCTGCTCTATATCATTCTAATGTTCGTCTTCATGTTCATGGTTTCTTTAGTGTTCGTAATAATATTACAATGGAAACCCTTGATGATAATTTTTCTGCCTTCGAGCATGGCCCTCTTTACAGCGTTTTTCGGTCCCATTGTTCTCGGATTACTTTATTTTAGGGACCGTAAAGGTTACTCACTGGGAGATCATTTCATCGGTATCAGTGTGACCGCATTTCTGCCCATCATGGGAAAGGTCATCATGATTGAGGATATAGAGAGCATCAGGAAAGGAAAGAGCTATCTTATCTTCGGTCAATTTTTCGGGCCTGACCGCCGATATTTCAGGAATTCATTCTCGCCTATCTTCCAGGACCAGGTGTATGTCATTGACCTGAAGAAGGACCATCAGATAGTCCAGAACTTCAATATCATGAGGAGGCCTGAACCAAAGAATCGGCTCCAGAGATATATCATGAACTGGTGGTACCCTGACAGAATTGCCGTACCGATGCATGTTGTGGACCGCTACATCGGAGAGGGATTGAAGGGATACGCTCGCCTCGAGGAGATGCTCTCACATAGCACATATAAATATTGAGCTGTCGCAATATTGCAGCGCTCCTGGCAATCCAGATCATACTTCTCATTGTCGCGTTTATCTTGATGATCGAATCCGTCAGGAGAAGGAGAGAATAGCTGTAATGGGGATAAACATTTTAAAAGGATCGTTGATCCCGAATCTTACGGGTTATCCTCAACATAATGGATCCCCTCCATTACCCCGAAAGGGGGTCATCCCTCGTGGTTCGGTTCGAACGGATTGAACGCCGGGTCCCCGTGAAGGTTGAACTCGCAGAGGGTATCGCTGTCGGCATCCCCGGGGTTGTAACCAACATTGGTCGAATAGATATTCTTTGCCAGTGCAAACGACTGGCCGGTAGTGAGGTCACCCACGTTCTCGAAGATGATGTGCCCCTGTTTGTCGTAGACGTATCCCGTCAAGTATCCGAAGAACAGGAGCCCCAGATAGCTGCCGAAGGCCTCACCCGACTGCATATCGGGAATGATCGCGACCGATCCCCAGCTCAATCTCGAAGCACCTATGTAGGCGTTCATCCCCGAATGCAAGAATGCCTGCGACAGAGCGTTGTAGGCCATGATCCCGTCCACCTTTCCGGTCACGCAGGAAGAACCGAACAACACCGAGGGACCGAAGTTCATCTCCACGACGTTCGCAACGTTGTAGGACCCGCCAACCGATGTCGGTTTGTATCCCGGGGGAACGAACCAGTAATAG